>SKZB01000362.1 GCA_007127615.1 Phycisphaerales bacterium
AGCCAATGACACGCCAAGTTGTGAAGACGCGGACTGCGAAGCGCTGATCTGTCCTCAGGATCCGTTCTGCTGCGACGTCGTGTGGGACGGCCTCTGCGCCGGTGCTGCGCTCGAAAAGTGTGAAGTCTGCGGAGGCGACCCGGATCCAGACCCGGACCCGGACCCGGACCCCGATCCTGAGCCGGGTGAAGAGTGCGGCGATCCCGGAACCGGCGACTGCTGCGAAGCGAACTTCACGCCATTTTGTGAAGACGAAGCGTGCTGCAGCGCGGTCTGCGCTTTAGATCCGTTCTGCTGCGATGTCGAGTGGGACCGTACCTGCGCCGATGCAGCGCTCGAAAAGTGTGAAGTCTGCGGAGGCGATCCGGATCCAGACCCGGACAGTGACTGCTGCTTCAAGAACTTCACGCCGGGTTGCGAAACTCCGGAGTGCGAAGCGCTGATCTGCGCTTCTGATCCTTTCTGCTGCGAAGTCCAGTGGGACGGCGTCTGCGCCAGTGCTGCGCTCGATCAATGTGAAGTCTGCGGAGGCGACCCGGATCCAGACCCGGACCCGGACCCAGGGCCGTTTGAAGGGTGTGGTGATTCCGGAGCCGGCCACTGCTGCGAAGCGAACTCCACGCCATTTTGTGATGACGAAGCGTGCTGCAACGCGGTCTGCTTTCTTGATCCGTTCTGCTGCGAAGTCGAGTGGGACAGTATCTGCGCCAATGAAGCGTTTGATCAGTGTATCTGCGACGTTCCTGCTCCCGATCCGGGCGACTGCTGCTCGGCCCACGGCGGGACCGGATGCGAGGACGCGGAGTGCGAGACGCTGATCTGCGCTTCTGATCCTTTCTGCTGCGATACCGAGTGGGACGGCCTCTGCGCCGGTGCGGCGAACGAGCGGTGTGCGGTCTGTGATGGTGACGACCCCGTTGACCCCGGTAAAGAATGTGTCGGCGACCTCACCGGTAACGGCATGGTCGGTCCGATGGACCTGCTCGAACTCGTCGCCGCGTGGGGCCCCTGCACCGGTGACTGCCCCGCCGATCTGAACGGCGACGACACTGTCAACACCTTCGACATCGTCATCCTGCTCAAGAACTGGGGTGAGTGTCCAGAGGATGATCCCGATAAGCCGGGCGACGGATTCTGCTGCATGGCCAACAACACGCCGGGCTGCGACGATCCGGCGTGTGAAGCGTTTGTCTGCAGTCGGGACCCGTTCTGCTGCAACACCGAGTGGGACAATTTCTGCGCCCTTGCCGCGACCAATAACTGTGATGTATGCAACATCTGGTATGCCGGGAAGTAACCGGCCATGTTCCAGATTGGCGCTGCCCGCTGAATGGCGTGCGGCCACGGTGCCATGAAGATTTGGGGAGATGTAAGGAGATGTGAGGATATGGGGGCCGGCTCTGGACACCGCGTTCTACAATGCGCGAATGAGCCGGAAAGAACCTCAAGCGAGCTCGTCTGATCCTTCCACGCCGGATCCGGTGCTCGAAGCGTATCTGGCCGAGCGCGATGTGCCGTGTCCATCGTGCGCGTACAACCTGCGTGGCGTGCGGACGGGGAAATGCCCGGAGTGCGGCCGGACCCTGTCGCTATTGGAGCATCGCACGATTGACAGCACGCCGCATCTTTTCGGCCTTGTCGTTCTTTACGGGCTGATGGGCTCGCTGATTTGGGAGATCGCCTCGGCGATCCACTACGCCACGTTCAGGAGGAGTCCGTACTTCGTTGACGACTGGTATCAAATGGTCCTGATCAGTCGGGGCAGTGCACTCTGGGTGGCGATCATGCTGGTCGTGGCCTGGTCTGTCCTCCGCAAGCCGTTTCTGCGACAACCGCTGCTGGTCCAGTGGCTTCTGGCCGCCGCGTCACTGGGCGTGTACGCAATCGTTTTCCTCATCACGCACCGGTTCGCCGGTTGATGCAGGCATGCCGGGGTTCGTTCATGCGGCGGCGGCGAGGGCGTACTGCTGCATCCGGCGGCATCCGGCGCATGCCCCGCGCGGCGCGCGCCCGGTGGCGCGAATGAGCGCCGCCCGATCGAGCGCGGTCCAGCAGCGGGCGATCGTGCCAAGTTGCCAGAGCGCGATGAGCGACCCGAGCAGATCCCGCTCGATCAGGCCTTCTTCTCCCTGCGCGGCGGCCAGAGCGTCCACCGCGCCGCGGAGGGCGGCAAGCAGCCGATCATCGCGCGATCGGTCGTGCCCATCGGTTCTCGGGTGGGCGGCGCGAAGAACCGCCCAGTCGTAGAGGGCCCGGATCGCCAGGGCGGTGGCGGTCACGCTCGGCCGGCCGTCATCGGCGGCGGTGAACCAGCCGTCTTCCCGCCGGGCGGCGAGCAGTTCATCGCCGATGCGGTCGATCGCAGCATCGTTGCGGTAGACAAGCTCGCACCGGCGCTGCAGCGCGAGGGCGAGTCCGACCGGTCGGGCGATCCGCGGCTGCCGCAGGGCGTCGCGCACGGACCGGTCCGGGCAGCGGCCGTTGGCAAGGATCCGGTCGACGAGCCGAACGAACCGCTGCCGCGAGATGAGCATGTCGATCTGCCGTGCGCTGAGCATGAAAAACTTCTCCAAACTGAAAACTCGCGTGCGCAGCTCGCGCGGGTAACGCGGCCATCCGTTCGGTTTATGATTGTGCGTTCTTTGTTCGGTGTCAAGTGGAATCGTTGGTGGAATGCCAATTTTGATCGGCTTTCCGAATGTTGGTTCGGGTTGGCCGGTTCGGACGGCGGGTCGGGCTCGGTGATTCGGCCCGGTTTGAACCGATGATGGGGCGGTCAACCGCCAAACTGGCAGGTGCACGGGTCGCGACGGCCGAATGGACCGGTGAAAGGGCGTTTCGGGAGCTGAAATCACGGTTTCCGGTCTGGCATCGGGATTGCGTTCTCTACCGGTGCGTCGTCCGCCACGAGGCGCATGAGGAATGAACCCCGAACTCCGATTGAGAGGAAGCAATCATGTCCAAGACGATTGGAATTGACCTCGGCACGACCAACTCGGTGGTGGCCGTCATGGAAGGCACCGAGCCGAAGGTGTTGATCAACTCCAGCGGCAACCGGACCACGCCGTCGGTCGTCGCGTTCACCGATAAGGGTGAGCGGCTGGTCGGCCAGCCCGCCAAGCACCAGCAGGTGACGAACCCGAAGAACACGATCTTCTCGATCAAGCGCTTCATGGGCCGCCGGCACAACGAAGTGCAGTCGGAAGAGAAGCTCGTGCCCTACGAAGTCATCGGCGGCGCCGAAGAGCTGGTCAAGGTGAAAGCGCGCGACAAGACCTACACGCCGCAGGAAGTCAGCGCCATGATCCTGCAGGAACTCAAGAAGACCGCGGAAGATTACCTGGGTGAGAAGGTCGAAAAGGCCGTCATCACCGTGCCCGCCTACTTCAACGACTCCCAGCGACAGGCCACCAAGGAAGCGGGCGAGATCGCCGGCCTGAAGGTCGAGCGCATCATCAACGAGCCCACCGCCGCCGCGCTCGCCTACGGCCTGGAGAAAAAGAAAAACGCCAAAATCGCGGTCTTCGACCTCGGCGGCGGCACCTTTGACATCTCGATTCTCGACATCGGGGACGGCGTCTTTGAGGTCATCGCCTCGAACGGTGACGGTCATCTCGGCGGTGACGACTGGGATCAGAAGCTGATTGATTACGTCGCCGAAGAGTTCCGGAAGCAGCAGGGCATCGACATCCGCAGCGATGCGATGGCGCTGCAGCGACTCAAGGAAGCGTGCGAGAAGGCCAAGTGCGAGCTGTCCGGCTCGATGGAAACGACGATCAACCTGCCGTTCATCACCGCCGATCAGTCCGGCCCGAAGCACCTGCAGCAGACGATCTCGCGATCGAAGTTCGAATCGCTGTGCGAAGATCTCTTCGACCGTCTGCGCGAGCCGTGCGAAACCGCGCTGAAGGATGCAAAGCTGAAGGCCGGCGACATCGATGAAGTCGTCATGGTCGGCGGCTCAACCCGTATGCCGAAGGTCCAGGAGATCGCCAAGAAGATTTTCGACACGGAGAATCTGGACAAGTCGATCAATCCGGATGAAGTGGTCGCGATCGGCGCGGCGATTCAGGGCGGCGTGTTGCAGGGCGATGTGAAGGACGTGCTGCTGCTCGACGTCACGCCGCTTTCCCTCGGCGTGGAAACGCTCGGCGGCGTGATGACCAAGCTGATCGAGAAGAACACGACGATCCCGACGAGCCGGAAGGAAGTCTTTTCCACCGCGGCGGACAGCCAGACGAGCGTGACGATTCACGTCCTGCAGGGCGAGCGCGAGTTCGCCAAGGACAACCGCACGCTCGGTCGCTTCGACCTGACGGACATTCCGCCATCACCGCGCGGCACGCCGCAGATCGAAGTGGAGTTCAAGATCGACGC
>SKZB01000166.1 GCA_007127615.1 Phycisphaerales bacterium
CCGGCTGGCGGGCGCGCCGGATCGACCACCAACGGCCCACCGCGCCCCAGATCGAGCGTGGCCTGCGCGACCATGGCCTCATCTGAGAAAGCTGCGCGGCAGGATGTCACCTCGCCGGTCGTCACCGCGATTCGCGGGTATCGTGCCCGCATGGCAAACATACTCATCGTCGGCCCGCACCCGGATGATCAGGAACTCGGCATGGGCGGCACGATCGCCCGACTCGCGGAGCAGGGGCATCGGGTGCTGCTTCTGGATATGACCAACGGCGAGCCGACACCGTTCGGCGACCCCGAGACGCGCGCGGAGGAGGCCGCCGCCGCCGCGAAGATTCTCGGTGTGGAGCGGCGGCTGCTCGGCCTGCCCAACCGAATGGTGGTGCATTCGATCGAAGCGCGACACCAGGTCGCCGGCGTGATCCGCGAACATCAGGCCGAATTCGTCTTCACGCCCTACTTCGAGGACGCCCACCCCGATCACCTTGCGACCACGCGCATCGTCGAGGATGCGCGGTTCGATGCGAAGTTGTCGAAGATCGATCTCCCCGGCGAACCGATCTACCCGCGCTGGCTGTTCTACTACTACTGCACGCACCTCCGGCACGTGGCGAACCCGAGCTTTCTGATCGATACGACCGGCTACGAGGACCGCAAGCGCGAGGCGATCGTGGCGTACGAAACACAGTTCGTGAAGCCCGAGAAGAACCGGCGCGTCGTCGACTGGCTCGAAGCGCAGGGCCGGTACTTCGGCAGCCGCATCGGCACCCGTGCCGCCGAGCCGTTCTTCACGAAGGAACCGATCGGTCTGACCGGTTTCGATTCACTTACCTGATCCGGGACGGCGCGCCGATCGCTCCGGTTCGAGCGCTGAGGGCGGTCGATTCGATTCGATCATGCGTTGACGACGCCGAGCATCGCGGCGGCTTTCCTGGCGATGTCGGAGTGGTGCAGACCGCATTGCTTGAGAATGGCTTCCTCGTTTCGTGCGGATTTCGGAATTCGCCGGACGAACATCTGTTCGACGGTGAACGCGTCGCCGGATTCGGTGCACACGTCGGCGACCGCGCTGCCGAGCCCGCCGCCGTAGTTGTCCTCGACGGTCAGAATGTAGCCGTTGTTCGCGTTGGCGATGTCCAGCAGCTTGTCCGCATCGAACGGAATCGAGTAGAGATCGACCAGCGTGGCGTCGACGCCCATCTTGTCGAGCATCTCCAGCGCCTGGTTGCATTCGTGCACCATGTAACCGGCGGTGACGATCATGAGATCGCGGCCTTCGGTGAGCACTTCGAAGCGGCCGAGCTCGAAGATCGTGTCTTCATCGTAGATGAACTCGACGTCCGGCCGGAAGGTCCGCATGTAGCACGCACCGTAGTGATCCGCCATGCGGAGCGTGAGGGCGTACGCGGCATAGGCATCGGCCGGCTGCAGGACGTAACAACCCGGCCCGCCGTGGTGATCCGTCATCGTCGCGAAGGAGCGGAACCACGCCACATCCGGCAGGGCCATCTGGCTCGGACCGTCCGCGGCGAGAGAAATCCCGCTGTGGCTGCCGACGACCTTGATGTTCGCGCCGGAGTTGATCGCCATCTCGAGCTGGTCGTAGCCGCGGGTAATGAACTTGGCGAAGCTCGAGCAGAAGGGAATCTTCCCGGCCGCGGACAGGCCCGCCGCGGCGGAAATCATGTTCTGTTCGGCGATTTTGCATTCGACGAAGCGGTCGGTCAGTTCCTTGTCGTTGGCGAACCATTCCGCGAAGGTGGAGTTGCTCACATCCGCATCCAGGCAGAAGACGCCCTCGTGCGCGTGGCCGAGCGCCCGCATCGCCAGGCCGTACGCCTTGCGCGTGGCGAGCCGGCCGGCCTTGTAGATCATCGCCATGTCGTAGCGTTCCATCGCCTCGCGGAAGCTCATCGCCTCCTCGTTCTTCAGCTCGGGCGCGGTGTGTTCCGGCGGGGGGTAGATCTTCAATTCGTCCGAGGCGAGCGCGCTGGTCAGCCCGACACCGGTGGCGGTGAGTTCTTCGTGGGCCTGGGAGAGTTTGTCACCGGTGGCCGGCTTGCCGTGCCAACCGCCGCCCTGCAGCGAGGCCGCGCCCCAGCCCTTGATCGACCCGGCGACGATCGCGAAGGGCTGATCGTTCTTCATGTGTTCGGCGTGCTGCTCGATCGCATCACGAATGTCATTCGGGGCGTGGCCGTCGATGACCGCCACGATGAATCCGGCGGCTTCGAGTTTCTTCGCCAGCCGGTCGGTCGACTGCTGCACGCTGACCTTGTCCGCCTGACCGTAACCGTTGCAGTTGAAGATCGGCAGGACGCTGGTGAGTTGGTGATCGACGATGAAGTCGGCGGCTTCCCAGATCTGCCCTTCGCGCGCTTCGCCGTCACCGATGATGCAGAAGATGCGCTTGTCGATCCCGTCGTGTTTCGCGGCGACGGCGAGGCCGGCGGCGACGGAGAGTCCCTGGCCGAGCGAACCGGTGGCGGCGTCGAAGAACGGCATGCCTTCCATCGGGTTCGGGTGGCCGTCGAGGTAGGAACCGTCCTCGCGCAGCGTCTGAAGGTCCTGGACCGTGAGCGGACTGCGCTCGTTGCCCTTGCCGATGGCCGCGCCGAGATCGGCCAGGGCGGCGTAGACGATCGGAACCGCGTGGCCCGCCGAGAGCACGAACCGGTCCGAAGTGGGATACCGCGGATGGTCGGGCAGCCAGCGCATGGAGTGGTAGAGCAGTACGGTCACGATGTGTCCGAGACTCATCGCCGTGGTGGGATGCCCGCTGCCGGAGGCGGCACACATATCGAGACTCATCTTGTCCAACTGAATGGCCTTGGCGTGCACGGCAGCTTCAAACGACATGGGCAACCTTTCCCCCGGCGCAAAAACCGGGCCGAAAACGAACGATGGGCACGAATCAGAACAACGAAGTATCGCACGGAAGGCCCGTTTCGGCAAGTTTCAACGGTGCCGCGTGGCCAACTGCTGCAATGCTGCGTGGGATTCGGATAAATGACTATGAACGCGAGACCGCCAGGGGCGGCGGGGTCCCGTTGACGGGGCGGGGCCGAGCGCCGCTCTCGCGCGTCAGCTGCGGAAAATAATCCTGGATCGCGGCGACCGACCAGGCGCCGGACCGCAGCGCCGCGATCGCCTGCACCGCCGCCCGCGCCCCCGCGATGGTGGTGATCATCGGCACGCCCGCGCGGACCGCCATCGCGCGGATGCGGCCCTCGTCCGTCGCTGCGCCCTTGCGCGTCGCGGTATTCAGGATGAGCTGAATCTCGCCGTTGGAAATCTTGTCGAGAATGTTCGGCCGGGCGCCTTCGGAGATCTTGCGCAGCGGCTTCGAATCGATCGAATGCTGCGCGAGCATCTCGTGCGTGCCGGCGGTGGTGTAGACCGTGAAGCCCATCGACACGAGCTGCCGGGCGATCTCCGGCATGTGCGGCTTGTCCGAATCGCGCACCGACAGGAAGACGTTGCCTTCGACGGGCAGTTCGATTCCCGCCGCCATCTGCGCCTTGGCGAGCGCGACCGGAAGCGCGCGGTGGGCGCCCATGACCTCACCGGTGGAGCGCATCTCCGGGCCGAGGATGACGTCCACGCCCGGAAACCGGTTGAACGGAAAGACCGGCTCCTTGACCGCGAAGAAGCCCGCATCCGGCACTTCTTCCACACGAAGGTCCGCCAACGACTGACCCATCATCACCTTCGCGGCGATGCGGGCCCACGGGACCCCTTTGGCCTTGGCGACGAAGGGCACGGTGCGCGAGGCCCGCGGGTTCACTTCGATGATGTAGATCTCATCGTCCTTCACCGCCATCTGCACGTTCATCAGGCCGCGTACGTTCAGCCGTTCGGCCAGGGCGCGGGCCTGGGTCTTGATGCGCTTGATGATCGGATTCGAGAGGGAATAAGGCGGGATCGTGCAACTGGAGTCGCCGGAATGAACGCCCGCCTCTTCGATGTGTTCCATCACGCCGCATACCAGGGCCCGCGGCTCGGCGCTGGTGGCGTTGATCTGTTTCGGCGCGGTGTCGACGTGCGGGGTGAAGTCGGCGATCACATCGACATCGACCTCGATCGCTTCGGACAGAAATCGGTCGATGAGCACCGGCGCGTTGGCGAGTTCGGAGACGTCCACGGCATCACGCATGTACCGGCGGAGCGCGGTTTCGTCGAAGCACGTCTCCATGCCGCGCCCGCCCAGCACGTAACTGGGACGCACCAGCACGGGGTAGCCGATCCGGCCGGCGATGGCGAGGGCTTCCTCGAGCGACCGCGCGATACCGCTTTCCGGCTGCTTCAGGTTCAACTCTTCGAGCATCACCTTGAAGTGATCTCGATCTTCGGCGTCGTCGATGGATTTGA
>SKZB01000159.1 GCA_007127615.1 Phycisphaerales bacterium
GTGCACCCGGTCGCTACCGGTGGATGTTCCCTTTGGACTGGGCTCCTGAGTTGTTGATCGGATCGCCCGTCCGGCGCGAATTCCTCTGCTTCCGTTGTCTTGGCCTTCTGCGCATGTACAGCATCATCGGAATGACGATCTTTGCGATCCTCATCGTGGTGATCATCGCCGTCACAATCTGGGCCTCGCGTCTTCCGTAACCCTGCGTACCTTCCTGCGACATGCCGATGCGGGGCATGATCTTGCGCGGGGTTGACATGAGGTGGAGGTCCGGCAGACATCGAACGATCTGCGATTTGAATCTCAAACCTGTGATCCTGGATCTCGAATCTGAAACCTGGAATCCGAAATCGCAAATTTCAAATCTCAAATTTCAAATCTGAAATCTGAAATCCGAACTCTCAAACAGACCACGGCACCCCGCCACTTCACTCAACGAACGGCTCGCCACGCCGATGCGCAGTATGATTCTGACGCAGCAGCCCGGCGGAGAGAATGCGGACGATGACAATCATGCTTGCTCATCCGTTCATCTGGAGTGGCGCATTCGTCGCCACCCTATGCGGCATTGCCCTGCTTGTGTGGGCGCTGTTTGCTGATCGTGCGCGCGGCCGGCGACGATGCGGCAAGTGCTGGTACCCGATGGACCGCGCCACCTCATTGCGCTGCCCCGAGTGCGGCCATGAGGCGAAGAGTGACCGCGCGCTCTACCGAACACGCCGGCGACGGAAATGGGCCGCGGTGAGTCTCCTGCCGTTGCTGCTGGCGGCTTTTCTTGCCGTACAGCCGAAGGTGCAGCGGGATGGCTGGGGCTCGGTCATGCCGGCCACGGTGTTGATTCTGCTGCTGAGGCTTGATGATCGGCAGTCGGTGCTGGATGGTATTGAGTACCACCTCAACGAAACTCAAGGCCACCCTCTCATGACACTGTCATGGTCCGTTCCCATGGAAGACAACCTCTGGCAATGGCAATGGCGATGGCTGGCCCGTTCTGTCCTGATGAGGATCGAGGACGAAGAACGTGGTCCCCGGCGCACGACCTATCACAGTTGGCTCTCGCTTGGCGCATATGCGGGAGGGGACGCGGCGCTGAGGCAGACCTGTATGGATGCGCTCGTCCGGGACCTGGCCCACCCCGACGGGAACGTGCGCCGCTCTGCGGCGGTCCTCTCGATCGACTACGAAGATGTCGAGAACTCGATCGGCCGGGCGGTCGAATTGCTTGATCATGATGACGCCCGAACCCGGGTTGCGGGGGTGATGAGCTTGCGGCTCATCGCACAACGGACCCGGCGCGGTGTCCCGGCTCTGATCGACGCACTTCAGCATGAGGATGCGGCGGTGCGCCGCCAGGCGCTCTGGGCCATTGGTGCGACGGCCAGGTCCTCCGGGCCTGTGCCCGAGGCGTTCGATCCCGTCTACGCCCTGGAGCATGACGAAGACGGCGATGTCAGGTATCAACGCATCATGACCCTTGCCGATCTGCTATCCGGCGACGAGGCGTGGTACACCATCGACTCCGCCTTGCGACATGAAGACCCGCATGTACGGCGCGGGGGATTGTATGCCGCCTATGAGCGCCATCCGCGACCATCTCACGTATCGGTGCGCCTGATCGAACTCCTCGACGACCCGGATGCGACGGTTCGCAGACATGCTTCCGGGATCCTGGAGTACATCGACGATGATGTTCTGATGGAACAGGCCGACCTGCTGAAATCGCTTGTCAGCCACGATGACCCCGACGTGCGCAGAGCCGCCGCAGTTGTCTGGTATCGGATCCGCGGCGCGGAGTAATCCGTGAAATCGCGCCGCCACGCGGCCAGCGGTTTGCCTCTGATCCCGGCACCCGTTCCGCGACCAGTCTCTTCCGCCATGCCGATGCGGGTATGCCCCTGCGAACGATCTGTGATTTGAGATCTCAAATTTCAGATTTCAGATTTCAGATTTCAGATTTCAGATTTCAGATTTCAGATTTCAGATTTTTTTTGATCCCGCACGCATGATCGGGTAATGTACGGATATCCGTCGGGCCCGGCGATCTTTTCGTTCCTCATCATGGAGCAAATCCATGCCCACCTACAAGCGCTTCGAGGATCTGCCCGTCTGGAATTCAGCGGTTGATCTTGGCCTGAGCATCTTCGCCCTCACGCAGGACAGTACGTTCTGTCAACAGGGCGACCTGCGCAGTCAGCTTCGCCGGGCGGCGCTGTCCGTCTCCAACAACATCGCAGAAGGTTTCGAGCGCGGCACGACGAAACAACTGCTCAACTTTCTCTACATCGCACGCGGCTCTGCCGGCGAAGTGCGTTCGATGCTCCTGTTCACCGAGCGAATTAACCACGTGCAACGCGCGACCAATGCAGGAGATCTGAAATCTCAAATCTCAAATTTGAAATCTATGGCCGAGTCCTGCTCCAAACAGCTCAGCGCCTGGGCAGATTCGCTGCAGAACACCGCAATTGAGGGCCAGCGCCATCTCACCAAGACCTCGCGTGCTGCCTACGACAAACGCCAACGTGCCGACACCTTCCTGGCCAAGCTCGAACGCGTCCGCAGCGGCGCCGATCCTCGTAAAGTCTTGGGCAAAACAGACGACGATGAGGCATGATCGCGATCTGAAATCTGAAATCTGAAATCCCACGCGGCGGCATTTCACCGCCACCCGCCCGGTCTTGGGTACAATTCTGCCGGTAGATCGATTGCGTCAACTCAGGCGGAGCCAGCCATGATCAACGCCGAGAAAATCTTCGGGTGCGACAAAGCTCTGATCGGCATGGTCCACGTGCCGGCACTGCCCGGAACGCCGAACCACCATCAATCGATGGAAGCGATCCTCAAGCACTGCGTGAACGAAGCGCGGCAGCTGGCCGAGGCCGGCTTCGATGCGGTGCTGATCGAGAACATGCACGATGTGCCGTACCTGCGCGGCACGGTCGGGCCGGAGATCACCGCGGCGATGACGCTGATCGGCCAGGCGGTCCGCCGCGTGGTGGAGTGTCCGCTGGGCGTACAGATCCTGGCCGGCGCGAACCGGCAGGCATTGGCGGTCGCGCACACGATCGGCGCGGAGTTCATCCGCGCCGAGGGTTTCGTCTTCGCCGCGGTCGCAGATGAAGGACTCATGATGGAAGCCGATGCCGGGCCGCTGCTGCGGTACCGCAAGGCGATCGGCGCGGAAAACGTGCGCATCCTGGCGGATCTCAAAAAGAAGCACTGCTCCCACGCGATTACGGGGGATCTGGATGTGGGTGAGTTCGCCAAGGCGGCGGAGTTCTTCGGCGCCGACGGCGTGATCGTGACCGGGCTCGCGACGGGACAGGCGATCCGGATCGACGATCTCGGCTGCGCGCGGGTGGCCACGCGCCTGCCGCTCCTGGTCGGTTCGGGCGTCACGCCCGACTCGGTACCGGATCTCTTCGCCTACGCCGACGCGCTGATCGTCGGGAGCTGGCTCAAGCGCGAGGGCGCGTGGCGGAACCCGATCGATCCGGAGCGGGCCCGGCAACTCGTCGGGGCGGCCAACGGCGTCCGGGCCGCGGCCCACTAGCCGGAACCGGCCTGCCCCGAGCGGTCCGGCCAAAACCAGTCATGCCAGCCCCCGTCATGCCAGGCCCCGTCATGCCAGGCCCCGTCATGCCAGGCCCCGTCATGCCAGGCCCCGTCATGCCCAGCCCCGGGGCCGGAAGCCGGGCCGGCGGGAGTTGTCCTTTGCGAATTCGGCAGTACGATTCTCGGGTATGAAGCATCACAATTCCCCGATCGTTGCACTTGCACTGTTCGCCCTGTTCTTCGTGGGTCTCCTCTCGGGCTGCGCGACCGGCACCGGAACGAGCCCGTGGTCGGCGGGCCACGCGGAGCCGGCCCCGCTGGAAACCGCGCAGATGAAGCTGTTTCCGCTGAAGCCGGAACACGCCCAGGTGGATTACGACGCGTTCATGGCGAGCCGTGAGCATTTGCGCGAGACGCTGCGCTGGGGCAACTGGCCGAGCGATGACGCCACCGTGGAAGCGAACCGCGCGGACCTGGAACGCCACTGGCGTGAGCATCAGGCGAACGAAGCGTACACCTACGCGGTTCTGTCGCCGGACGAGTCGGCGTACCTCGGCTGCGTGTACCTCAAACCGGTTCCGGAGGACGAGATGACCGATCTTCCCCGGCCGGCGGTGCGGGTCTCGTACTGGGTCACCGAATCGGGGCTGGAGAAAAATCACGATCGGCATCTGGTTCGGTCGCTGCACGACTGGCTGAATCAGACCTGGGGCTTCCGCACCATCGTCATGCCGCTGCACCGCGCGAACGATCGCGGCCGGATCATCGCGGTCGAGAACGGCTGGATGCCGATGCCGGCCGA
>SKZB01000167.1 GCA_007127615.1 Phycisphaerales bacterium
ACCGCCGATGTCCGATCGGAGTGCCTCTTTCCGGACGAGCACTCTCCACACTCACTTTCCGCATCGACTCTCCGCCTTGGCGGCGGAACCGAGCGGCTTTCCGATGCCCGCTCTCCGGAGTCCGAATCCGAACCACTCGTTCCGGGCGGGAACTGGCCGGAATCCGAAACCCCGATATTCTGTACGCAGCAGCGGCAAGCGTGTTTCCCGAAATCGCAGGTTGGTAATATCAGATACGGTCAATGGCCACACCCGCCTGAGCATAAACTGAACACGCACCGGCCGGGCAGTCGTACGATTGAGAAACCGCCCCATGACGAAACGCATACTGGCCCTACTTCTTGTCCTTCTTCTGCCCCTGAGCCACGCGTCGGCGGAGGACTCGCCCCCCGCCGAAACGCCTGCCCAGATGCTTGCCATCCAGTATCTGGCCCAGGCAAGACAGGTCATCGGCGTCCAATCCCTGACCCCCGAACTCATGACGCTGTCAATCGAGATGCTTCGGGAAGCCACCCGGCTCGATCCGGCGAACCCCGAACACTTCCGCACCCTGCTCGACGTCGCGATCCTCGCGGAACGGCGCGACCTGCAGAGGGAGTCGGCCGCCGCCTTGCTCGAACTTGACCCTCACGATCACCGCGCCCAACTGATTCTCGCCAATGCCCGGATTGATGCGCACCAGACGTTCAGCGCCCGGGTCGCGGCCTACGAATCGCAGCTCAGTGGAATCGAACGGGAACAACTTGGCGATGCCGTCGCCTCTCGGCTGGCGTACGATCTCGCCCTGCTGCACCGGCGCGAGGGCAATACCGATGAATTCGTCCGCTGGCTGACCGAGGCAACGGTGCTCGATCCGTCGAACAAGTCGGCCGCGGCGATGGCCGCCGGCTTCTTCCGCATGTACGTGGACGACGACTTCGCGGAGACGGAACTGCTCATCAATCTTCTGCTCGCTGATCCCACCGATCTCAAGGGCCAGACGATTCTCGGTTCCCATCTGCTGGATCACGGCGCTTACCGGGGCGCCGAGCGGATTTATCGATTGGCGGATTCGACCGCACGCGTGAACCGGAGTTTCGCGCCGGACAACCTCGTCGCGGACCGCGTGCTGGCGATCTGGGGGAACGGGGATCCTGCTCGAGCGCACCGCGTCATCCGCGACCATCAGGCGCAGCGAAACCAGATGCTTCGGACCATGGTGCAACGGGATCGTCCGGATCTCACGCCACTGGAACGCGCGCAAATGGTCGTTCCGCTTTCACCCACGCTGGCGGCCATTCGTGCCGCCCTGGCCGTTCAACTCGATGACGATCAGCAGGCGCAGCACATCCGGCGAATCAGCGACGCCGCCGATCAGTATGTCCAGCGCCTCACCGAAGCGGAAGATCTAAGCCATCGCGAGCGTGAGGAACGCGACCACGAGATCGCACTGGTCAGTCTCAACGCGGCCTGGACGATGCTCTGGCTCGGGGGTGATCTGGAACAGGTCGATCGACTTTTGGAACAGGCGCGGGCGCTTCGCCCGCTCTCTGAACGTGCGGAAGATCGCTTTCGCGGATGGCGCGCCTTGCGCCATGGCGACGAGGCGGGCGCCGTCGAAGTCCTCGAACGCCATCGGGACACGGACATCGCCAGTCGACTTGGTCTGGCCGAGGCGTACCTCGCCCGAGGCGATCGGCAGCAGGCGGCACGGCACTTCCTGAGTGTCGTCCGCGAACAGCCGGGCAATCTGGTGGGCATCTGGGCGCTCGACCGGCTGGCGGAATTGCTGGGGCAACGCGCTTCGTTCTCTTCAACCGCCGATGAACTCAACGCGCTCATCGCATCGCTTCCGAATGCGATCGATCGCGTCGCTTCCGAACCGCGATCGCTGCTCTCGATTCAGGCGCGGCCGCTCCGAACCCGCTACCAGACCTATGAACCGGTCACCGTCCGGTTTGAGATCACCAATCATGCCCCCTTCCCCCTCAGTATCGGACGGGATGCACCGATCCGATCTGACCTGATTCTGTTGCATCGCGCGCAGATCGCGGTGGCGCGGTCGATGGGCCCGATCCCGCCCCAGGTCTATTCGATCAGCCGGCGTTTACGATTGATGCCGCGCGAAACGCTGCGATTTGACGTCGATCTGCGGACCGGGCCGCTCCACGGCCCGCTGACGTACGATCCCCTCAGCGGGCTCACGCTGCGCACACGATCGATCCTCAATTTCGATCTGACCTCGGCCGGATCACCGACGCCCGGGGTCATGGGAACCGACCACGAAACACGGCCGTTCCGGATCGACGGCCGGCGGATCACGAGCGAGTGGCTGGAGAGAACCTTGCAGCGGATCGTCGAATCGGGACCGGGTGATGATCTGCTTGAGTTCGCGCGCTTCGGAGCGGCCGCGACCATCGAACCCGGTTCGGACGCACCCGAGCAGCAGCGGAACCTGATTCGATCCGTGCGGGAGCAGGTGATTGACGAGTCCGCAAACCTGCCGATCGAAGCGCAGGCGTGGCTTCTGGCCGTACTTCCGAGAAGTGAAGTGTTCGATCCGATCATTGAGCGAGCGCGCAACAGCGAGGATCGGACCTTGTTCATGAGCTATCTCACCTTCCGCGTCCGGGATGCCGATCATCCGGCCTTTGATCGCGCGAGCCGGCACAACGATCCGACGGTCCGCGCGTACGCCACCACCCTTCGCCGCGCCATCCGATCGACGATGGAGGGCGAAGAGAACGATCTCTTCGATGAAATCGATCGACCGAGTGAGCCGGGAACGTGGGGCAATCAAGACGTGATCGAGAACTGACCGGCCCATTCGGCTTTCGTTGCGCCCACCGCGGCCGCGGAGCGTCGACTCCACCATGCTTTCCTCCGATTCCCGTCTCGCTCGACTGATCGCCGCGGCGAAATCGCACCGGAAAGCCCTGCGTCTCGCGGGCAGCGGGATCGGGCTGCTTCTGCTGATCGGGGCCTGCCTGCTCATCCTGCGTGAGCGCGAGACGCTCCACGCCGCGCTCGACGCACTGCGCGCGCCCAACGCCGGCCTCTTCGCCCTGCTGATCGGCGCGATCATCGGCAATTTTCTGCTCAGCGGGCTGATGTTCAGCGTGCTGATTCGCCCCTTCGGACGGGTCGGGCTGATCGAGATGCAGGCCGTCGTCGCCGCCGCATCGCTGATCAACTTTCTCCCGCTGCGGCCGGGTCTGTTCGGCCGGATCGCCTACCACAGTGTGGTCAACAAGATTCCCGTCCGCGACGCGACGCGGGTCATGATTGAAGGCATGGTGATGACGATCACCGCCGCACTTCTGATGGCCGTCATGGTCGGACTCTCCCGATGGACCGGTACGCCGACCTGGACTCTCGCGGTCATCCCCCCGTTCCTGCTGGCCGCGCTGAGTGCCGTTGATCCCGCCCGCCGGCGCCCGTTGCTGGCTTTGCTGCTGCGTTACGTGGATCTCGCCCTCTGGGCCGTGCGTTATCTCGCGGCCTTTGCCCTGCTCGGGCGCGATCTCGGACTCGATGCCGCATTCGCACTCGCGACCGTCAGCGTGCTCGCGACCATGGTGCCGTTTTTCAGTAATGGCCTGGGTCTGCGTGAGTGGGCCGTCGGTCTCGTCGCGCCGCTCATTACGTCCTACCAACTGGAACTCGCGCTGACCGCGGAAATCATCAACCGCGCGGTGGAAGTCCTGCTCGTCCTCGTGCTGGGACTGACCGCTCTCGGCTGGCTGACGTGGCGGAGATCCGCTTGGCCTCACTCGCCCCCGGAGTCACGAGACGAGGGACCAGGCCGCAGGAAAGAAGTCAGCCGAACTGCGGATGATTGAGCGGTACGCCGCCCACGGACGGTGGACAGACCGGAACCGGCCGCGCCCCATCGGCGACGATCACTCTCGGTCATCCCCGGCCGGCCCGCCGGTCTCGTTCTTCTCACGCCTTTCTTCATCGGCCGGACGGGCTTCCTCGAGGATCGCTTCGATTTCCGCGGCGGTCTCCTCATCGCGTGCTTCCTCCTCATCGGCATCGCCGCTGAAACGCAGGAAGGGAATCGTGCGGTCGATACTTTCGATCGTGCCGCGCAGCGACGCGAGATGACGGTCGAGATTCTTGAGCGAGCCGTCGATCGAATTGAGCACCTCGAGCTGCTGCTGCAGTTCAATCAGCGTGTTGGTCGTCCGCTCCAGATCGTCGAGCTGGGTGGACACGCGGTCGAGTCGCTCGTTGACGGAATTCAGCGTCACCCGCTTCGTGTCGAGCTGGGTGTTCACCATGGCGATTTCGTCGTGAATCTCGTTGACGACACATCCGCCGAGAACCGACACGAACGCGAGCACGATCAGCGTGACCGCT
>SKZB01000238.1 GCA_007127615.1 Phycisphaerales bacterium
CCGAACGCGCCGGCCGACGTGACCCTGCCCGCGTCCCTCTATCGTGAGAACGGCGTCCATCGGGCCAGATCGCTTCCCTGCTTCGTGAAGGAGAGCGTCCACCGGCAGCGCGCTGCGCTATCATCAGCTCGCCACCGGGCGTTTCATCGGTTTTCTGAAGCCACGAGGCGAACGCCGTGCAATTCGAAGATATCTTTGTCGCGACCATTCTGATCGTCCTCATCATCGTGATGGGCAAACTGATCCGAAACTGGATCGGCGTGCTTCGGAAGCTTTACCTGCCGAGTTCACTCATCGGCGGCGTGCTGGCGCTGCTCCTGGGACCGCAGGCACTGGGCTGGGTCGTCGAGCGGATCTGGAATGAAGAGGTCGTTCTGGCCGGCGGTCTCTGGCCGGAGCGCGTTCTCGATATCTGGTCCGATCTGCCCGGCCTGCTCATCAGCGTCGTCTTCGCCGGTCTCTTCGTCGGCAAGACGATTCCCGGACCGGGCCAGATCTGGAAACGCGCCGGGCCGATGGTCATGCACGGTCAGACGCTGGCGTGGGGGCAGTACGTCGTCGGGCTGCTGCTGACGATCCTGTTGCTGAGCCCGATCTTCGGGATCAGTCCCCTGGCGGGCGGCCTGATTGAGATTGGCTTCGAAGGCGGCCACGGCACCGCGGCCGGTCTCAGCGATACGTTCACGGAGCTCGGCTTCGAGGACGGCGCTGATCTCGCCCTCGGCATGGCGACCATCGGCGTCGTCGTGGGCGTCCTGCTCGGCACGGTCATCATCAACTGGGGAATCGCGCGCGGCCACATTGACAAGCCCGAGGCGAAGGACGAGGAAGCGGATGACACCGATGAACTGAGCGAACACGAGACGCGCGAAGAGACGCGAATGCCATCGCGCCTGCGCGACAAGGCGATCGATCCGCTCTCGATTCACCTCGGCCTGATCGGCATTGCGATCGGCATCGGCTGGCTGCTGCTGGAGGGGTTGATCCGGCTGGAAGCAACGCTTCTGGTTCCCGTGGGCTGGCCGGAGTTGATGACGCACATACCGCTCTTTCCGCTGGCGATGATCGGCGGCGTCGCGCTGCAGGTCTTCCTGGCCCGGATCGGTTGGGAGAAGCGCGTCGACCGAAAGCTCATCAACCGCATTTCCGGAGCTTCGCTTGATATTCTGATCGTCGCCGCCATGGCAACGCTTTCACTCGGCGCACTCGGCACGCACTTCTGGCCGTTCGTGCTCCTCTGCGCCGCGGGCATCGCCTGGAACCTCTTCGGCCTGCTCGTCCTCGCGCCGCGCATGTTCTCGGAGAACTGGTTGCAGAACGGTCTGGCGAACTTCGGCCAGGGGATGGGCATGACCGTCGTCGGTCTGCTGCTCGTGCGCATGAGCGATCCCGAAAACCGGACCGGCGCGATGGATGCGTTCGGCTACAAGCAGCTTCTCTTCGAACCGGTCGTCGGCGGCGGATTGTTCACCGCCGCGTCCCTGCCGCTCATTGCGCAGTTCGGACCGGTGCCGGTTCTCATCGGCGTCAGCATCATCATGACCGCCTGGCTCATCGTCGGCGTGAGCGGGATCGGCGTGCGTTCGGCTTCGTCGGATGAAGATGAGGACGATTCCGGCTGAGGGAGGCATGGTGCCGTTCGACGCGGATCAGGTGCTGACGTTCATGTGTTCGCTGAAGGAGACTCCCGTTGGTGAGAGACGCCGCCGGAATGTTGCCGCTCTGGTTCCGTTTGACGTATATCTCCTTCGTCGTGGTGCTGGTGCCGTTCTACGCCACGGGTCACGGTTACGCAAACTTTCTGTGGTTCTCGAATGTCGCGCTGCTCGGCACGGCTGTGGCGATCTGGTTCCGGTGGCCGCTGCTGGCATCCATGCAGATCGTTTCCGTCGGCGTGCTCGAGCTCATCTGGACGATCGACTTCATCGCCGGCCTGCTCCGCGGTGGCGAGTCGCTGATCGGGTTGGCCGGGTACATGTTCGACGAGCAGATCGATCTGCATCTTCGTCTCTTGTCGCTCTATCACCTCGCGATCCCGTGGATTCTCTTCTGGCTTGTCTGGCGATTGGGCTATGACACGCGGGGCTGGTGGGCGCAGTCGCTGCTGGCCTGGGTGATCCTGCTGGTCTGCTACTTCTTCACCCGTCCGGATGACAACATCAACTGGACCTTCGGCCCCGGCGAGACACCACAGGAACTGCTCCCGTCCTGGCTCTATCTCATCCTGATCATGATCGGTTATCCGCTCTTCGTGTACCTCCCCACGCACCTTCTCGTTGATTGGATCATCCGCCGCATGCGATAAGGGGTGCGGCTTGGTGACGGCCGCCCCCGTCCCTGCGCATACAATGCGACCTCCCGAACCGTCTGGCCGGGGACACGACCGATCGCCAATCCATCAGCAACTTCGATCATCTCTCATTTCACGCGCGTAGGGGTAAAACGCAAAGATGAATGACCACTCAACGAACGTCGAAACCGAACCGGCCAGTCCCGCACGCGGTACCGCCCGAACCCTGGTGGTGTTCCTCGGCATTGCGATCGTGATCGGCTTGATCGTGTCTGCCGCGATCTTCCGTTCGTGGACGCTGTTTCTGATCGGCGCACTGGTACTGATCCCCTATGCGCTGCTGCTGATGGCACCGGCCTGGCTGGCTCAATCGGCCAAGGAAGTGCAGGAAGACAGCGAATCAACCGACGGACCCGGCAGATGACGGAACGGGAACGCCCGAAGCGTCACGCCTGAATCTCCATGGTCGATCGGAGCGGGCATGATGGGCGCAGCGCGATGAGGCGAACCGCGGCTGAGTTGACGATGGATCTCATTCCACCAGGGTCTTTGATCTCCGAGCCGCGGCGGCTTTCAATGTCACCTGACGCCTCCCTCCCATCTTCGTGTTCTTCGTGTTCTTCGTGGTGAATCTCTTTTCGATCCGCCGTGGCAGGGGTCCGATCGGAAACACGTCTGGCAATCCCGGGATGTGGGGAGGCATCCCCGGAAAATCACGATCTGCTATCGGACCCTTCTCGCCGGGATCGGCCCGCGCGGACACCCACCGGACGGCAACGGCGTGAGCGGCGCCGAAAGGGAACTCCCGGACCGACAGGAAAACAAGTTTTCCGGGACCGATTGACCGATCTCGTCGATCAGAGTGGAGGATTCACAAGCGGTTCGAGAGCGTTCATGCGGTATACTTCAACCATGCGGCGCAGCACCCTGCATTTCCTGGCCCTTCTGACCCTGCTGGTGCAGGGTGCGTTGGGTTCGGTTGCGCCCGTTGGGGTGCTGTGCATGCACCACGGCTCGTGTGAGCTTCCCCTGATCGTTGAGGCTCCACTCCAGAGCTGTGGTCTGCACGGTTGCTGCACGTCGCCAGCCCAACCTGATGCCGCCGCACGACCGGCCATCACCATCGCGCCGCCGTGCGATGAGGATTGTCAGAGTTGCGTCGATATCACCCTGCCCGATCTCGACCTGGCGTCGGTTGATCGCGTGGTCGTTCCCGCCGAAGATCTGGGCCCGGACTCCACGCCACCGGTCAACGCCGGCGTTCACGTTGAGTCGATCCCCCCGCGCCTGCTGCCGCCAGCTGCACGGCCGCCGGATGCCCTGGCGTGTTTCCATGCGCGGATCATCCGTTCCACACGGCTGCTCATCTGAATCTCCAGATTCTTCCCGTGCGCTCACGCCGCGAGCGCGCTGCCCGTTGCGCGTGAATTGTCAGATGCGCGCCGCGCGCTTCAAGAAAATCCGGAGTTTCGACATGAACTGGATCAGACCTTCGACATTCTTTCGTGGAGACGGGTTGGCCATGCCGAAGGGCACGGGCGGTCCGGCGGACGCGCCGGCGCTGATCGATGGCGCTGCTCATCTCGAGAGGAGCCAGACCCGATGAGCGACGCACGGTCACTCGAACGGTTGTCGGCGCTGCCGCGGAACGACCGATCGTCGGCGGCCGCCGTGCCGCGGCCTCGTTCACGATGGATGACGCGCTCCGTGTTGCCGATCACCCTGGTCCTGCTCGTCCTTGCCCTGCTGGCGTATGCAGCCCGAGATGCCCTGATCCCCGCGATCGTGGTGGAGGTCGTGCCGGTCGTCACGCGGGCGGCGCCCCCGGCCGGGGAAGCCGGCGCGGCAGATCCGCCGGGTCGTCCGATGGCCGCCCCGTCGCGCGAACCGGCGATCATCGCCCAGGCTCCGGGATGGATCGAACCGGATCCGTACGCGGTCACCGTCCAACCGCTGACCTCCGGCGTCGTCGAGGATGTGCTGGTGTTGGAGGGTGATCGCGTCTCGCAGGGCGATGTGCTGGTGCGGCTGATTGCCAGGGATGCGGAGTTGC
>SKZB01000284.1 GCA_007127615.1 Phycisphaerales bacterium
CCTGGGTTCCGTTCCATCCCTCCCAGCCGTTGTCGAACGTAATGATCGTGCTCTCGGTATCGGCCAGAGCCGTCGCGGTCATGGCGCCGGCGAGGCAAACGGTAATGAGTCTCTTCTTCATGGTGTCAAACCTCTCGATTTTCTTGAGTTTCTCCCGATTTTCGCGGGCGGAAGCTGGCGTGGCGGGAAATATGTTCTAAACTGTTCAGAACAGTATGAGCACACTTTCGGACCTTGTCAAACGAATGGCGAAAAAAATTGAGTGAACCCCGCGAAAGTGTCCAGAATCGATCTCGTGCCGAGGCCGGCGGCGCCGAAGATCGTTCCCCCGACGGGGTGACGCCGGCGCCGGGTCACGCCCCGCCGCCCGTGGTCACTATCATGCCCGGTGCGATGACATCGATGACGGGAATCAATCGAACCGAGCCGCTGACGGAAGGGGAAGCGCAGTCGGCGGATCGGGTGGCGCGCCGGATGCATGAGCAGTTGCGGAACTTTCTCGGCGCGCTGCCGATGGAGGCGCGAAATGCGAGCGGTCTGGCTCGATTTCTCGATGTCGATCGGACCACATGCCAGCGACTGGTCTTCACCGCCAGCCGCCCCTATCCCGGCCTGGAACTCATCGATCGACTTCCCGGCGTGCGCGGCATGCGTCAGCTGATCGAAGCCGCCCGCCGAAGGAACGCCGCCAGCGAAGATCAAATGGCCTCCCTGGAGGCCGCGGTCGATCGTTTCGAACAGGCCCTGCGTTCTCTGGCCGGCAGCCAGTCGGCGCTCGTCCGGCGCATCCGCGCGGGGGCCGTGGCGGCCGGCCACGAATCACTCCCCATGCGGGCGGGAGAGGCCGGCGGTGCGGCGCAGCGCCATTTCGAGGTGTCGGCTGAACTCACCGGCCGCTACTCCGAGACCTGGGTGGCGGTCTACGCCTACTTTCCGACGCAGGTTGCCGGGAGCGACCCGGACCAGGCGGTGACGGTGGCGCGAGCGCACGGTCTGATCGGCCACATGGCGCGGCCGGATGCGGTGCCGCTGACGTTCCACAACTTCACCAGCAAGCGGATGCAGGATGGCGAACTGGCCCGGCCCGATCAGCAGTCCTTCCGCAGTCTGAACGACGGCCGCTCGTCGGGCAAAACGCCGGATGCCGTGTTGACGCCGTTTACCACCGACCCACCGCCCATCGTGAACTCCCGGCAGCCGGGTGAGTATCTCGTTCAGGCGATCGACACGGACCCCCGTGCCGGCAATGAGCCGATCGATCTCATGCTGGGGACACGGAGCACGATGCCTCATCCCGGCTCGCAGCCGCCCGGCATCGAGGAAGTCTGGGCCATGATCAACTTCCCGGTTCGCCGTATGGTCTTCGACGTCTACATGCACCGCGATCTGGCCCGTGAATGCATTCCCGCGCTGGATCTGCATCTGTGGCGGCCGGACTTTGCGGCCCACATCGGCGACCGTTGGCAGACCCGGTTCGCCGATGCGCCCCGGCTGGAACTGCTCGGTCAGGGCATCGAGCGCGCGGCCACGGCGGCGTACGGGCGTCATGAAGAGTTGACCCGGTTTCTCTTCCGGCGGCTGGAGCTTGAACCGGGACGGTTCATCGGCTACCGCTGTTACGTTGAGTATCCGATCTGGCGGACCGGCTACTGTATGAGCTTCGATTTCAATGCCGAGCCCACGTCGTAATCTGACGTCGGACGACGGCGGTGGCGCTACGCCGCATTCAATTCCGCTTCCGTCGGCAGTTCAAAGTTCGCATCGGCCACGTTCACGCCGCCCTCTTCGACGATGTGAACTGCGGTTTCCACTTCCAGATCGATCTGGCGGCTCGGGCGGCTCGGTTCGGTGGCCCACGACTCGTGTTCCGCATCGATGACCGAGACCATGGGCCGGCATGGCGCATCCTGGTTCCAGCCGGTGACGACGGCGGTTTCGCCCGAGTTCAGGCGCACCATCGTGCCCGGTGCGTACGCGGGGATCGCGCGCGGCAGCGCGGCCAGCACGACCGGATCGAACCGGGAGGCCAGGGGGCCGAACAGAAGATCACGCATGACGCGGACTCTCGGCACGACGCCCTGCTCGGCACCGTGTCGCATGCGGTCGTAGTGATTGGCCAGGGCGACGATACGCGCGAAGACGTGAATCTCCCGGCCGGAGAGCGCGCGGCGTGAGCCGTCTTCACGTTCCTCATCGGGAAATCCGCTGCCGTCAAAGTACTGGTGGTGCTGGGCGATCACGCCGGCCGCCGCGGGCCGGATCGTTCCGCTCAACATGCGGTAGCCGAGCGTGACGTGTGACCGCCAGATGGGATCATCTTCATCACCATCGTCGAGGAAGCGCGTCCGCGTCTCCGGGGCGACCTTCATCATGCCAATGTCGTGCACCAGGGCGCCGAGTCCGAGGCCGATCAGATTCCGGGCATCATTGGGTGAAAGGCGCTTCCGCTGGATCAGCAGATAATCCCGGAGCTTGATGCCGAGCACGATACTGAGGAAACAGACTTCCGCCGCGTGACGGAGCTCGCACCGCCGCGTCCCGCCGAGCTCGAGGATCAGGGTTCCCGCGGTCTGGTCGAGCGCGATCTCTTCGATCAGATCGCGGATGGTGTGTTGGTACGGCGTGAAATCGAGGCGCGTGGTATTTTTGCGTTGCGCCTGCTCGAGCAGGCCCGCCATGTGCTGCACCAGTTGGCCGCGCCGCTGCATGATCGCGGGGGAGATGTACCGGGCGATCTCCTCGGTTCCCGGATATTCAATCCAGCATTCGTGGACTTCGAGTTCCTGGAGTTTTCGGACCAGCGACTCGGTGAGTTCGAACCCCACATTCAGCAGTGTATTGCCGCGCTGGGGGTGGAGGATCGGCGTGGCGAGGCGCATGCCGGCTTGTGCGTGCTGGATCGGGACTCGAAGCATGGGCGGTTCCGGTACAGATCGGGGTCGTGGATCTTGCGTGGGCCGTTGCCGGTCTCCATCGACCGCTCCGGGCCGGAGCTTTGCCCGATCGTTGCAACCGGAACCATTCATGACCACTGCCCATCCGGTCTGGGGAGGATGGAGAAATCATCCCATCTCCGGGCGCGGTCCGAAAAGCGGGAGGCCATTCGAGAAATCCACCGAGTGCGGCCGAGTGATCCGGAGCTGTTCGGTGGTCCGATTCTTCCGCGCGCTTATACTGAAGCCCGGTTGGTCGACCGGACGATACTTGCTGGCGCAACGGTACTTTGTGGAGTCTCTGTCCGAGAGGGTGTCCGTCCGATGAGCATGCAGAAGCCAGGCGATGAAATCCTGCCCCCGGAGACCGGCCGCCCCGGCCGTTCGGGGGTCGATCGGACGCCGGAGCGATCTTTCGCCGACGCCCCGCCGCTCGAGTCTCAGCTTCATCCGCGCCGGCTCTTCCTGCTCGCCGGCATGGGCGTTCTGCTCGCGGGATGCGGCGGGACGAGCCGGACCACGAGCGTTCAGAGTGAGTCCGTGCCCCGGCCGATCTGGTCAAGCCGTCCGGCCGGTGCGCCGGCGTCGAGTGCCCCCGCCGAGCGCGCCGCCGTTTCGTCCGCATCGCGCGCCACCACGACGAGCTCGCCGGGGTACATGCTCGGCCGTTCCCATTGGGCGGGGGGCAATCCCATACCATCGCGCATGAACGCGATGATGGACATCCGCTACATCACGGTGCACCACGACGGGATGTCGCCGTTCTACGAAAGCAGTGAGCGCGCCAGCGCGCAGCGGATCGAATCCATCCGCCGGTATCACAGCGACACCCGCAACTGGGGAGACATCGGTTACCACTACGTCATCGACCGGTCCGGACGGGTCTGGGAAGGACGCCCGATCGGTTACCAGGGGGCGCACGTGGCCAACCACAATCCCGGGAATGTCGGCGTGCTGCTGCTGGGGAATTTTGAACGACAGACGCCGGCCGAAGCGCAGCTCGACGCGCTGCGCCAGAACGTCTCCTGGTTGATGCGGCAGTACAACGTACCGGTCAACCGGGTGCTCACCCACATGGAGTGGGACGGCGCGCGCACCGCGTGTCCCGGCCGATCGTTGCAGGCGTACATGGCGCACGTGCGGCAGCGACGCATGCTCGGCTGAAGGCGCTTCAGGAATCTGCGCAAGTGACCCGCATCTCAGCAAAGGCACGAAGGCACGAAGGCACGAAGGGACAGAGCGACGAAGCGACGGAGCGACGGAGGGACGGAGCGACGGAGGGACGGAGCGACGGAAAGTGTCTGAAGGGTGCCATGCTTCGTCCCGCTTCCGGATAATGGGCGAAGCATGTGGTGGGGCGACGTTCGTGGCGGGAGGTCG
>SKZB01000043.1 GCA_007127615.1 Phycisphaerales bacterium
GAGTGACGCGCGACGCGAGGATACCCGATCGACCCGCCGCGGGACCATCGTGAATTCACCCTCTCGCGCGCAGCACGCCGTAACCGACTTCGTTGATGCCCGCTTTCAGGAGACTCCCCATGCGCCCTCTCGTCTGGTTCCGACGCGACCTCAGAACACGGGACAACACCGCGCTCGCCGCCGCCGCCCGGCAGGCGGACGACGGCGTGGTGGGGGTGTTTCTGATCTCTCCCGGACAGTGGCGGGAACACGACGAAGCGGCGTCTAAGGTCGAATTCTGGCTCCGCCATCTGCGCGAGCTGAAGACCGCGCTCGAAGACCGCAACATCCCGCTGATCATCGGGACCGCGAAGCGATTTACGGATGTTCCGAAAACGCTGCTCAGGATTGCGCGGGAGACGAATTGCAACGCCCTCTCCTTCAACCGGGAATATGAGGTCAACGAACGCCGGCGTGATGAAGCGGTCACCGGATTGTTCGAGCGGGAAGGGTTGAGCGTTTCATCGCACACCGACCACGTCATCTTCGAACCGGGCGATGTTCTGACCGGCGAGGGAAAGTATTACGGCGTGTACACGCCCTTCAAAAAGAAGTACTGTTCGATGATCGGGGAGCGTGGGATCGACGTCACGCCCAGGCCCCGCCGGCCGAAGCCGATCGAGGTGGCCTCATCGGAGATTCCCGAACGTGTGCCCGGCTTCCCGGATTCGGGCGTCGACCCCGATCTCTGGCCCGGCGGTGAAGACCACGCCAGAAATCGACTTGATGCGTTCATTGAAAACAGGATTCGTGCGTACCGGGACGAACGCGACTTTCCGGCGATCAACGCCACGAGCACGCTCTCGCCGTACCTGAACGCGGGCGCGATCTCACCCCGCCAGTGCCTCCGGGCGGCGATGAGCGCCAATGACGAGAAGATCGATTCGGGAGAGAAGGGAATCGTGCACTGGATCAGCGAAGTGATCTGGCGCGAGTTCTACCAGCACATACTCGTCGGTTACCCGCGCGTGTCCATGCACCGGCCGTTCCGGCTGGAAACGAATCGTATCGAATGGGAGGAGAACGATGAACACTTTGAAGCATGGTGTGAAGGCCAGACCGGTTATCCGCTGGTCGATGCCGCCATGCGCCAGATGAAGGAAATCGGCTGGATGCACAACCGCCTGCGCATGGTGGCCGCGATGTTTCTGACGAAGGATCTCTTTCTCGACTGGCGCCGGGGCGAGCGGTTTTTCATGCGGCACCTGGTCGACGGCGATCTCGGTTCCAACAACGGCGGCTGGCAGTGGTCCGCTTCGACCGGCACCGACGCCGCGCCGTACTTCCGCATTTTCAATCCCACCAGCCAGAGCCGGAAGTTTGATGCCGATGGCGCGTTCATTCGGAAATACGTGCCGGAACTGGACGGTCTCGACGGCAAGTCGATTCACGATCCATCGGAGGTTCCCGAACTGCTCAAGCAGGATCTTGACTACCCCGCCCCGATCGTGGATCACCGCGCGGCCCGCGACCGGGTGATGAAGGCGTTTCGGGCGATCAAATGAGAGAAGGAAGCCCCGCCGCGCCGCCACCGGCTCACGCCGCCTCGGGCAGTTCAATCAGCCGAATGCGTTTGCTGGTCCCTTCCGCGATGCGTTCGATCGTGCCGGAACGCTCGAGCTGTTTGAGCGCCTGCAGAACCGGCGGGTAGGACTTGAGGTGACA
The DNA here is from genome assembly GCA_007127615.1 of Phycisphaerales bacterium. GTDB lineage: Bacteria > Planctomycetota > Phycisphaerae > Phycisphaerales > SM1A02 > SKZB01. The sequence goes on from SKZB01000043.1 coordinate 1,705, forward strand.
GCGTCGCTGCAATTCCATCGCGCTGCGGCCGGCTTCGGGATCATGGCGCAGCGTCTCGATGATCGAGCAGCGCAGATCGCCCAGCAGATCCGCGCGGCGCTGCAGTTCCGGATTGATGGCCATGACCCGGCGCGGCGATCGCACCGCTTCCGGCCGGAGTTCCACCGCCTGCGCCCAGTGCCGCCAGCGTCGACTGATCGGCGAGGCGTTCTGTTCGGCGAGTGCGGCCAGTGCGGTGGGGCCGCGCGACTTGACGAACAGCGGCTTCGGTTCGGGATCGAGGCGTTCCAGGCGCGCCGCGCAGACGTCGATCGCATCGCGAAACGGATCGCCGCCGGCCGCTTCCTGCGCCGTTTCGAGCAGCAAACCGAGCGGGCCGATGTGCTCCGGCTCCAACTCATGATCGGCGAGGTGCGCGAGCCGCAGTTTCGCCACGCAGAGCGCGTATGCCGACAGCCACGTCGCGGGGAGCGTCAGCAAGCGCGGGTTGTGCGGCAGGTGACGCGCGGTCTCCAGCAGCAGCCGTTCCAGATCGGGCGTTTCACCGAGTGGGGCGACATCGAAGATGAGGCCGAGCTGCGCCCACTTCGTGAGGATATGCGGGTGATGGCGTGGCTCGAACTTCATGAGGATGTTTCCTCCTGCGCGAGCATGACCGCCTCCAGTCGCTCCATCGTGCCCGCCACGGTGTGGGCCGCAAAGTGATTCGCATCCCACGATTCGAGCGCGCGGCGGACGAACGTCGCTTCATCCCGCGTCATGCCCATCGTCAGAACATCATCGAGATCGACATCCCGGCCGGCGAAGAGTTTGAGCGCGAGATAATCGACGCGCGATGGCGAAGAAATGCGGACCGGTCCGTGTTCGATCAGAAAGATGCGGCGTTCGGCCCAGCCGGGCAGCAGGCGATGTTCAAATACCCCCGCGCCGCGGTTCAGCCAGTCCGGCGGCAGGTCGAACTCATCGGCAACGCTTCGGGCAATCTCGTCGAGTTGTCGCCAGAGTTCGGCCGAGTGCGCGTCGGCGGGGGACCAGACCATGACGTCGCAGTCCTGCGTGGTCCGCCCGGGGGGCAGGTAGCCGGCCAGCAGCCCGCCCGCGCCGCCGACGATCAGCAGATCCACCGGAGGGGCCGCACCGCGCCGGCGGTGGGACAGACGCGCCGCCACGCGGCCGAGAACTTCCCCGATGGATTGGCGGGACAATTGAGGCATGGGATCCGGGAGCTCCATGGGAAGCATGATCTATACTCTATCACTCAATTATAAATCAACAATTGATAGATTCCACCATTTTGCCGGATTTGGAGCACGAGCGCCGAGCAAAGCGGCGGCGGCAGCCCGCAGTGGGCCTCAGTGGCGCCATTTGATCGGATTATATCCGGGTTCACGTCGGCCCTGCATGTCCGGGCGGGCGCGCCGGACCCGCCCCCGCGCCTTACGGGGTTTGCCGGAAACCGCCGGAAACATTTGGTCGCGTCCCTCTCGGACCATGAACGCCGCACGGATCTGCCGCCGGGGCCCCTCAGCGGTCCGCGGTCACGGCTCCGACGCCGGCCGGTCGGCCGCCCTTGCGCGGGTCACTGACCGCCTCCAGCGTGCCGTCCGGACGCCGGTGGATCAACTGTACCACCCCCACCTCGTGGATTTCGCCGAATGCATGGCCCCGCGCTTCAAGCGCGCGGATGAGCTTCGGCGCAACCCAATCCGTTTCGAGCATGAGTTCGTCCGGCATCCACTGGTGGTGAAAGCGCGGGCGAAGAACCGCCTCCGCGGCGGATTTTTCAAAGTGGAGCACGTTGAGAATCGCCTGCGCGGTGCCGGTGATGATGCGCGGCCCGCCGGAGGCGCCGGCAACGAGAACGGCGCGATCGTCGCGCAGTACGATGGTGGGAGACATACTGCTCAAGGGCCGCTTGCCCGGCTCGGGCAGATTGCGGTCCGACTGGCGCAGACCGAACGCGTTCGGCTCGCCGGGAATCGTCGTGAAGTCATCCATCTCGTTGTTCAGCGCGAAGCCGAAGCCCGGCACCGAGACGAGCGACCCGCAGATCAGGTTGATCGTTTCGGTGCACGCCACCGCCATGCCGCCGGCGTCGATGACCGAGAGGTGACTCGTTCCGCCTCCGACGGCATTCTGCGTGTGGGCCGGGGTCACCGAGCCGTAGGCGTAGGGATCACCGAGCACCGCTTCGGGATCGAATCGCGCCGCGAGTTCATCGAGATATTCTGCGCCGGTCAGATGATCGGTCGGGACATCGACAAAGTTCGTATCGGCAAGCCATTCCGCCCGGTCGGCAAACGCGTGCTTCATCGCTTCGGCGGCGAGGTGCACGTACGCGGGATCATCCGGACCGGTGAAGGGCGGATCGCCGAGATGCCGCTCGATGATGCCGAAGATCTGCTGGAGGGCCACCCCGCCGCTGGAGGGCGGCGGCATGGTGAAAAGTTCGTACGCACCGAACCGGCCGCGCAGTGGCTCGATGACCTCCGGTTCGTACGAGCGCAGATCATCGGCCGAGATCGCGCCGCCGTTTGCGCGAATCACGCCGCCGATGGCGCCGGCGATCGGTCCTTCGTAGAACGCCGCGGCGCCGTCACGGGCAA
>SKZB01000463.1 GCA_007127615.1 Phycisphaerales bacterium
CAACTGCTCGACGATCACCTCTGGTCGCTCTACGAGAAGGGCATCATCGCCGCCGACGAAATGATCGACAAGGGCAAGGATCCCTCCGAGCTCACGGAGAAGGTTCACCGTTCGGGTGGAAACGTCGGCCGGACGGAACTTGACTCCGAGACCGACTCCAAGTCAGACTGAGACCCGGTGAGTCATTGGATTCCGAACGGAACCCGGAGGCGTTGTGCTGCGAATAATCTGTACAACGTGCCGAAATGTATCGAAAACCAAGTGTCACAACGATTAGATATGCCTATAGGCTTTGGAAGTGTGTGTTTATAGGTCATCCTCCTTTATGTGTGCTCCTTGTGGAAGGGCCTGGGTCGAGTCGGCCGTCGTGGGACGCTCCCAAACGGTGGCGGGCCTTGGGTGGCCGTGGCGACTTGTCGCCGGGTGCGGGGGCTGGGTGATGGAGGAAGGAAGGGAGTCGGGAGGGAGTGAGGAGGGATCTGATTCGGCCCGCCGCCGCCGGGTCGATGAGGATGAGAACGAACCGGTCTATGTCAGCTCCGTCAATCGTCCGTTTCAAAGTAGTGAATTCATGGCCAAGACAACGACACGAACCGGCAAGCTCGATCCCAGCGAACTCAAGGGCCGCCGTTTCGGCCGCGTGTTGACCAAGTTGGGGAAGGTGACCCGCGATCAGGTGCACGAAGCGCTGGGGATCCAGAAGTCGCGCAAGCAGAAGGGGCAGAATATTCTCATCGGCCAGGTGCTGATGGAGCTCGGTCACATCACCGAGGAAGATGTTCTGGAAGCACTCGCCGGCCAGGCCGGCATGCGCATGGTGCATCTGAGCAACGACGATATTCCCGATGAGGTCATCGAGGCGTTGCCGGCGGAATCGGCCAAGACGTATCAGGTGGTGCCGATCGACTACGACGCCGGCAGCCGGCGGATTACGGTCGCCATGAAGTCGCCGGACAACTTCCAGGCGGTGGACGGCCTGCGTCTTCTGCTCGGCTTCAAGGTGGATGCCGTGGTCGCGCCGCCGAATGAAGTGGATGAAATTCTCACCAAAAGGTACAGCGGGGAAGGGCCGACGATTGCGAACATGATCTCCGAGCTGGATGAGTCGGAGACGCTTTCGGCGCTGGAGGGGCGGGGCGACTCGATCGATCTTGAGGATCTCGCCCGGGCGGCGGATGACAACAAGGTGATCCGCCTGCTCAACCTCGTGCTGCTCCAGGCGATCAAGGACAAGGCATCCGACATTCACTTCGAGCCGTTCGAAGATGAGTTCAAGATGCGCTACCGCATCGACGGCGTGCTGTACGAAATGATTCCGCCGCCGCTTCACCTGGCGCTGCCCATCGTCAGCCGCATCAAGGTGATGGCGAACCTGGACATCGCCGAGCGCCGACTGCCCCAGGATGGCCGCATCGAACTGGTCGTCAATAATGCGCCGGTCGACCTTCGTATCTCGGTCCTGCCGACGATGTTCGGCGAGTCGGTCGTGATGCGTGTGCTCGACCGTTCGAACGTCCAGCTCAGTCTGGACAAAGTCGGCTTGCGCGGCGACGACCTCGACCGCGTGCGCGAAACGATTCGCAAACCCAACGGCATCGTCATCGTCACCGGGCCGACGGGGTCCGGCAAGACCACCACGCTCTACGCGGCGTTGAATGAATTGAACGAAGCTGACGTCAAGATTCTGACGGCGGAAGATCCGGTCGAGTACGACATCGACGGGCTGGTCCAGTGCCAGGTCAACACGGATCAGGATCTGACCTTTGCCCGTCTGCTGCGATCATTTCTGCGTCAGGACCCGGACATCGTGCTCATCGGCGAAATTCGTGACCTTGAAACCGCGCAGATCGCCGTGCAGGCGTCGCTGACCGGGCACCTGGTCTTCTCGACGCTGCACACCAACGACGCGCCGTCGTCGATTCTCCGGTTGCTCGATCTCGGGCTCGAGGCGTTTCTTCTGACCGCGACCATCGAGTCGATCGTCGCGCAGCGACTGGTGCGGCGCATCTGCTCGAAGTGCAAGGAAGAATACACGCCGACGGAAGAGCAGATCATGGAACTGCAGCTTCTGCCCGAGGATATCAAGGGACGCACGTTTTTCCGGGGTCGGGGGTGTGATGACTGCAACCAGAGCGGTTACCGGGGCCGCATGGCGATCTTCGAGATTATGAAGATGGACGACTTCATGCGTGACCTGATCATGCAGGAGGCATCCACCAACGTCATGCGGGCCGAGGCGCGCAAGCGCGGGATGCGTACGCTGCGCGAGTGCGGCCTGCTTTCCATTTATGAAGGACAGACCACGATTGACGAAGTGGCCCGCGAGACGATCATCGAGGAATGAACCACGCTTGACGCCGGCGACCGGCCGCGCGATTCGTATTGATCAAGGACTTTTTCCATGCCGAACTACGCTTACGAAGCCCTGAACTCCGCCGGTAAACCCCAGAAGGGAACCGTCGAGGCCGGCTCCAGTGAAGAGGCCATCCAGCGCATCAAGGCGCAGGGGTACTTCCCGACCTCCGTGCGCGAACAGAAGATCAAGGGCCAGAAAACCCAGGACAAATCCGGCGGCGGGAAGAAGAAAAAGAAGAAGGGCGGCCAGATCACCATCAGTATCGGCGGGGTCGGCCAGAAGAAGCTCACGCTCTTCACCCGTCAGCTTTCCACCCTGCAGGACGCCGGCCTGCCCTTGCTGCGTTCGCTTCAGATTCTGGAGCAGCAGCAGAAGCCCGGCAAACTCAAATCGATTCTCAGCGGGGTCTGTGAGGATGTCGAAGCGGGCTCGACCCTGTCCGATGCGATGGCGAAACATCCGAAGGCGTTTGACCGGCTCTACTGCAAGATGGTCAACGCGGGCGAGATCGGCGGTGTGCTCGATCTGATCCTGCAGCGTCTGGCCAACTTCATGGAAAAGGCCCAACGTCTCAAGCGCCGCATCATCGGCGCCATGATCTATCCGACCGTGGTCATCATTGTCGCGGTGCTGATCGTGACCGGCATCATGTACTTCGTGATTCCGCAGTTCCAGGAGATCTTCAACGACTTTGAAGTCGCGCTGCCGTGGCTGACGCTGTTCCTGATCGACGCCAGCGCGTGGGTGGCGGGGACGCTGCATCCCGATCAGATCGTGCCCGGATGGATCTGGATCATCTTCGGGCCGATCATCGTGTTCTTCATTTTCAAGTTGATCCGAAAGACCGGCCCCGGCCGCGCCGCCACCGATGTGGTGCGGATTCGAATCCCCGTCCTCGGCAACCTGATGCGCAAGACCTCCATCGCGCGGTTCACGCGAACGCTGGGCACGCTGATCTCCGCCGGTGTGCCGATTCTGGAAGCGATCCTGATTACGCGTGACACTTCCGGCAACTACGTCTACGAAAAAGCGCTGACCAAAGTCCACGATTCGATTCGTGAGGGTGAAACCTTTGCCGAGCCGCTGCGGGAGTCGAAGGTCTGTGACTCTCTCGTCGTGAACATGATCGACGTCGGCGAGGAGACGGGTGATCTGGACACCATGCTCATGAAGATCGCGGACAACTACGACGAAGAGGTCGACGTTGCGGTGCAGAGTCTGCTTTCGCTGCTGGAGCCGCTGCTGGTCGTGGTGCTCGGCGGCATCATCGGCACGATCGTCGTGGCGCTGTTCCTTCCGTTGGTCGCCATGATCGAGTCGGTTTCCGGCGGGATCTGATTGCTTCACCGCGGCCGGATCAATGCATTGCCGGTTCAAGGAATTCTCTGATGTTGAACACCCTGCGAAAGACAACCCACCCGAGCGCCCCCCGCGGCTTCACCGTGATCGAAGTTCTCGTGGTGATCGGCGTCATCGTGGTTCTGCTCAGTCTGATTGTCGTTGCCGTCAATCGCGCTCGCGCAACGGCGCAGGCGACGAACACCATCGCGCTGATGAGTTCCATCAAGCAGGGATTGACGCAGTTTCGTGAGGACATGGGATATCTCCCGCCCGTCCTGGATGCCGATGAGGGCAGCGGTTCAACCCAGACCGGCCGCGGGCTCACCTTCGGTGGCGCGATGGGAACCCTTCCTCCCCCCGCCGGCGGTCCGCGGCTCAACGGTCCCGACCCCCAGGACGAAGACTTCCGGGAGCTCATCCAGCAGTGGTACTCGGTGACCACGTTGGCGGAGTATCTGATCGGATTCGGCGGCGTCGAAGAAGACGGCCACGACGGCCCCGGCATTCGCAATCCCGGCCGCGATGCGTTCTGGGGCGCGACCGCCGAGCATCCCGGCCTGAGCGGCGATCCCGGAACGTTCGCCGCACGCCGGGAGTTTCTCGATCCGGAGA
>SKZB01000232.1 GCA_007127615.1 Phycisphaerales bacterium
CGTGCGCCTCTCACCGGAGGAGCGCGCGAGGTATCTGGCCGAGCAGTTCACGGTTGATCCCAGCATTGCCGAGGATGTCTACGCCCTGCTGGAAGAGGATGCCCGTGAACACTCCCGGGGCGGCGTGCTCGATCGCCCGGCGCTCGGCCATGAGATTGATCTCAACCGCCTGGCCGGGCAGCACGCACACGAGGCGACCATTCCCGAAACCATCGGCAAGTTCCGCGTCATTCGCACCCTGGGAACCGGCGGCATGGGCGTGGTGTACGAAGCCGAACAGAACGAGCCCCATCGCCGCATCGCGCTGAAGGTGATTCATCATCACGGCATCACCGAATCTGCGCGCAAGCGCTTCCGGCGTGAAACGGAGTTGCTCGGTCAGTTGACGCACTCCGGCATCGCCGCGATCTACGAGGTGGGGACGGCCCCGGCAAAGTATCCCGGCGCCGGCGGCGAGAGCGTTCCGCTTCCGTATTTCGCGATGGAACTCGTCGATGGCCTGCCGATTGATGCGTTCGCCACCGCGCAGGAGCTGGACATTCCCGCCCGCCTTGAGCTGATCGCACTCGTCTGTGACGCCCTTGCGTATGCCCACGGCAAGGGCATCATCCACCGCGACCTCAAGCCGGCCAATATTCTCGTGACGGCGAACGGGCAGCCGAAGGTTCTCGATTTCGGCGTTGCCCGCGCGATCGATGCCGATGTCAACACGGTTTCGCTGCGCACCGACGTCGGCCAACTCATCGGAACGATTGCGTACATGAATCCGGAACAGGCCGCCGGAGATACCGCGCCCCCGGATCCGCGCGGTGATGTGTATTCCGTGGGCGTGATCGCGTACGAACTGCTGACCGGACGCTTGCCCTACGAGGTGCGGGGCAAGAGGGTCCACGAAGCGGTGCGCGTGATCCGCGAAGTCGATCCGACGGCGGCCAGCACCCTCTCCCGCGCGCTCGGCGGCGATACTGAAACGATCATCGGCAAGGCGCTGGAGAAGGATCCCGCGCGGCGCTATCAGAGCGCCGCGGCGTTCGCGGATGACATTCGGCGATCCTTGAGCGACCGGCCGATTGTTGCCCGACCGCCGAGTACGTTGTACCAGTTCCGTAAATTCACCAAAAGGAACAAGGCGGCGGTGATCGGGGCGGTGGCGGTCATGGTCGCGCTGGTAGGCGGGCTGATCGGCACGACCACCACGCTCATGCAGGTCACCGCGGCCCGCGATGCGGAGCGCGATCAGCGGCAGCGGGCCGAGCAACTGGCGGTTGAGGCCGAATCGGCCGCCGACCGGGCTCGACTTGAAACGGCCCGTGCCGAGCGTATCGCGGAGTTCACCCGCAACATGTTGACGAGCATCTCGCCGGATGTCGCCAGCGGTCAGGACACGACGCTCGTGCGTTACATTCTCGACGATGCTTCCGTGCGCGCCACGACGGAATTGAGCGGTCAGCCGGAGATTGAAGCGTCGATCCGTCTGCTCATCGGTGAGACGTATCGATCGATCGGCGAACCGGAAGCCGCGGCGCCGCACGTGCAGCGCGCGGTCGATCTGTATCGAAGCGAGCGTGGCGAGGATGATCGCGAGACGCTTGCCGCGCAGAACGAATTGACGCTCGTTCATTTTGATCAGGGTGAGTATGCCGCGGCGGAGACCATGCAGCGGGCGGTACTCGAACGCGGCCGCCGCGTGCTTGCTCCGGATGATGAGATTGATGATGGCCTGCTCGCTCAACTCATCATGACCTACGGCAGCACATTGAACGGGCTCGGCCGCCACCGCGAGGCCGAAGAAGCCGCGCGGGAAGCATACGAGCGTGCCGCGGCGAGTCTCGGTGATCGCGCTTCGCTCACGATCACGGCCATGCACAATCTCGGCATTCAGCTCCACGCCCAACAGCGTCCGGCCGATGCGGAGCCGTATCTCCGCGGCGCCCTCGAAGCGCTGCGGGCCACCGGCCGTGAGGACGATCCCCTCGCGCTGCGCATCATGGGAAACCTGGCGCGCGTGGTGATCGAACTCGGCCGGAGCGATGAGGCAGAAACCCTCTTTGCATCGTCGATCACCGCCCACCGGCGCATCCTTGGCAATCAGCATCCGCAGACGCTGGAAATTCTCAATGGATACGGTCTGCTTCTTTCGGAACTCGGCCGTTTCGCCGAAGCCGAGGCGGTTCACCGGGAAGTTTTGACCTCGGCGAGCGAAACCCGCGGCGAGAACCATCCGATGGTGTTGAACACAATGAGCTTTCTCGCCTTTGCCATTGCCCGGCAGGGCCGGCTCGAAGAAGCGGAAGCGATGTTCCGCGAATCGATGCACGCCCATCGGCGTGCGCTGGGTCCGGAGCATCGTTATTCATTGATGGCCACGCGCTCGGTCGTGGATTTTCTTCGTTTCCAGGGCAAGAGCGATGAAGCCGTCGTGCTCAGTGAGCAGATGGTCGCCCGGGCGCGGCAGGCGCTCGCGCCGGATGACTGGCAACTCGGCTGGCAACTCGCGGTGCGCGGCCGCGTCCTGCTCGAGGCGAATCAACCGCGCGAAGCGGAGCCGGTCCTGCGCGAAGCGGTCGAGATCCTCACCGCATCGATGGGTGAAGAACACCGGCGGACGCAGATCGCCCGCGAAGGCCTGGAGCGCGCCGAGCGGGCCTTGACGGCCGACGATGCCGCACCGCCGCGAGCCGACGAGCCCGGCTGAGCGCCGTGGTCGGTCGCGTGCATCCGTTGGCCGAATCACGTGATGCCGCACTGCGATCAGCGCGGATGCCATGCTTCATCGCGCCAGCGTTGCGCGGGTGCCATGCTTCATCGCGTCAGCGTGAAGCATGTTGACTTCCATGGACGATTAGAATGACAGGGTTGTCCTTCGGTCTCCGTCCGAATCCATGCTTCGCCCTCACGGGACGAAACATGGCACCCGCCCCTTCGTCCCTTCGTCGCACTTTCCTCCGGGCCTTGATACCAGCAGCTTGCAGCCAACTCGGTCCGAAGGATCGAACGAGGAACCCAACTACGCGTTGTCGATCTTCGCGTCCGAAACCTGATTCCAGTAGATTTCCGCCTGATCGACGGCACGCCGGAGCAGGGTGTCCGGCGGATAGACGGCGTCGGCGTCTGGTGCGCCGACCTCCGTACCCGAAAGAATTTCGAGCGCTTCGTGGACCGTTCGGACGGCATAGATCCGGAACTGATTCTGCCGGACCGATTCGACCACATCGTGCCGGAGCATCAGATCATCAATATTGGAGTGGGGAATGATCACGCCTTGCGACCCCGTCAGGCCGGCGTCACGACAGACATCATGGAACCCCTCGATCTTCTCGTTGACGCCGCCGATCGCCATCACGCTGCCGCGCTGATCGATGGCGCCGGTGATCGCCAGATCCTGTCTCAGCGGGCGTCTCGTCAACGCACTCAGGAGGCAGCAGATCTCGGCGCAGGAAGCGGAATCTCCGTCGATTCCGCCGTAGCTCTGCTCGAAGGCAATCGAAGCATTGAACGAAAGCGGGAACGAGGTTCGCAGCAGATATCGCAGCAACCCTTCCAGAATGTACGTGCCCTTGGTGTGAATCGATCCGGAGAGTTCGCTTTCCCGTTCAATGTTGACCAGGCCGTCCGAACCCGGGCCGATGGTCGCGGTAATCCGCGCCGGGAACCCGTACGACAGCGGACCGGCCTGCGAAACGGCGAGACCGTTGATCTGACCGATCTCCAGACCGCGGGTCTGCAGTTGGATCACGCCCTCCCGGATGTACTCCCGGAAACGCCTTGATGTCAGGTCGGCCCGGCGCTTGGTGCGGCGGGTGGTCTCGTGGACATCTTTTGCTTCGACGTGGGCGGCTTCGCGCTTGCGCGCGACGAACGCCGCCTCCCGCGCGATATCCGCAATGCGGCTGAAACGTGTCGTCAGGCGCTTCTGATCGGAGGCGATACGGGCACCGTGTTCCAGAACCGCCGCCACCGCATCATGGCGGAACGGAATCAGGTCATCCTCCTCGACGATGCGCGCGATCACGCGTGCATACTGAGCGCGGGATTCCCGGGTATTGGAAATCACGTTGTCAAACTCGGCGAGCACCTTGAAGAGCTGCGGAAAGTCAGGGTCGTAGTGATCAAGCAGGGAATACATACCGTGATCGCCGATCAGGATGACCTTCAGGTTGATCGGGATCGGCTCGGGCTTGATGTGATTGACGCGTCCGAGCACCAGGTCCTCAATCGTGGTGATCTCGAGCTGACCGGTCCGCAGCGTTCGGACCAGCGCTTTCCAGGCGCCGGGCTCATTCAGCACATCGCGGGCATC
>SKZB01000223.1 GCA_007127615.1 Phycisphaerales bacterium
ATCGCGTGAGTCCGCCTTCGGTGGTGAAACACGCAAAGACCTCCTCGTAGTGCGAGGCGATCGTATCCTCAAGATCGAGCCAATAGCCGTCAGGTTCCTCTCGAATCATCATGACGATGATACCCGCCCGAGCGTGAACGCGGTTCGGCATTGAGGGTACGAATTACGAAGTCGGTCGCGCGACGGTTAAATCAACCTCTCGGGGCGTCAACTCGTGCGCGATCAGGTCGTCCGGCGATTCCCGTTCGCGGATGATCTTCATCCGATCGCCGTCCACCAGCGCCTCTGCGGGCAGGGGCATCGCGTTGTAGCGGCTGGCCATCACCATCCCGTACGCGCCGGCCGTGAAAACCGCCAGCAGATCGCCGCGCCCGACCGGGGGCAGCGGGCGATCGATCGCCAGGAAGTCACCCGTTTCACAGATCGGTCCCACCACGTCGATCGGAACCAGGCCGGGCATGGACATGGCCTTCTCCCGCCGATCCGGCGTGTGCTCCGCCGCCACGCGCGCGGGCCAGATGAAGTGAAACGCATCGTAATGGCTCGGCCGCAGCAGCACGTTCATTCCGCCATCGCAGATGGCGAAGGTTTTCTCACCGGACTTCTTCACGTACAGCACGCGCGTCAGCAGAATGCCGGCATTGCCCATGATGGTGCGGCCGGGTTCAAGCACGATCTTCAATCCGTCGCGTACGCGGTCCTCCAGCCGCGGGACGATCTCCCGGGCGTAGTCGGTGGCGACCGGCGACTGATCGGTCGTGTAATCGGCGCCGAAACCGCCGCCGAGGTCGAGCATCTCGATCTCGATGGACTCTTCGCGCCTGAGTTCATCCATCAACGCGAGAACTTTGTCGATCGATTCGACGTACGGGTCGGCGGAATAGATGGGTGAGCCGAGATGCAGGTGAATCCCGCGCAGTCGACAGTGTTCATCGCGGCCGTAGTTCTGAAAGGCCGCGCGGGCGCGGTCGAGATCCACCCCGAACTTGGTTTCCTTTTTGCCCGTCGATGTGTAGCGGTGCGTTCGGGGGTCGACATCCGGATTGATTCGCAGCGCGCCGCGGCAGGTGGCCTTCATCTCGCGCGCGATCGCGCTGATGTTTTCGAACTCCGCTTCGGATTCAATGTTGAACCAGCCGATGCCGGATTCGATCGCGCGGCGGATCTCCTGATCGGTCTTTCCCACCCCGGCGTACACGCAGTCCGCCGCGCTGACGCCCGCGCGCAACGCGCGATGCAGTTCCCCCCCGCTGACGAGGTCCATTCCCGCGCCGCGCTCGGCAAGCAGGCGGCAGATCGACAGGTTCCCGCAACTCTTGATCGAGAAACAGATCAGGGGATCGAGCGCGGCAAACGCTTCGCGGAGTCGATCGTAATGATCCGTGATCGTCCGGCGCGAATACACATAGCACGGCGTTCCGACCGCCTCGGCGATCGCTTCGGCCGGAAGGTCTTCGCAGTAAAGTTCGTTCTGACGGTACGTAAAGGCGTCCATCGCCGCATCCTTCCTCTGGGGACTTCCACCGGGGAAGCGGTGATCTTAGCGAGGATGAAGATCGGCGCCTGCTCTTGTCGAACCGAACGATGGCGAAATGCGGCCATTCCACCCCACCCGGCCATCACAGCGGCGGCAGCAATGGCCGGCCGGACTCGTCATTGAAGATCGACGGATCGATTTTGCCGTCGAGCGGCAGCAACTGCAGTCCGGAGCAGTGTCTCAACTGGCTGACGTAGTGACAGTAGCGAACCTCCACACCGAGGATGGTCCGCCTTCCATCCGAACGCCGCAGTTGGATCAACCCTCGACACCCGGGCCGGAGCATCTGGCGTGAGTAGACGCTGATGCCGCGGGTCGAGATGTCCGCGGTCCGCACGAGAATCGGCCCGACTTGAATCAATTCGTTGGCATGCAGAACGATGGCCGCATCGGCCTCGTAGGGATGGCGCTCACCGTCACGCCGATCGTCATCCGCGACTTCGCTCGCCGAAGCGTTCAGAATTGCTTCCACCGCCGCATCGGTTTTCGGGTTGTTGGTCTCCGGCATCTCGCGTTCCTTCGACGACTGGACAAGGCGGCCCATCCCCCGCGCGCCGGCAAACGGCACTCTTCCCCGGGGTGTCATCGGCGGAGTCGGCGAGCCACTGGTCCGGACGCGAGCGATTCACCCGGACCGGCGACGTTCATTGCGGGCTGGGTCATCGAGAGAAACCTGCAGGATGCTCATTATCGGGCTTGATCCTGCGGGCCGTCATCAGTTGCATCAGGTGCTGAAAGGAGATGAAGCCGTTCATCACCGTGAACAGCGCGAGCAGCACGACGTTCAGCGGATGACGAGCGTCCGGAAGGAATCCCCATCCCAGAACGATCGCGCAGAAGATCGCGGAGAGCAGGCCGGTCACGGCGTAGGTCCACTCACCCGCCACCCGACTCGGAAAGATGAGGACAAACGACAGCGCAAACCCGATGGCCGTCAGCCGCATCGTCCACATCAGCACGATGGCGATCCAGTTCGGATCGTCCGGCGTACCCACGGGCCAGATGAAGGAGAAGCCGATATACCCGAAGAGCAGCGCGCCCAACAGTATCCAGACCGCACTGCTCGCTCTTGATTCACCCATGGTCGCGCTCATCCGGATTCCAATCGGCAGGGCGCAAAGTATACCACACCGCCAAGGTGACCGGCTGATCGTGATTTCCGCCCTGTCCGACGATCGCGCGTCAACGGACTCAAGCGCTCTCGAGAACCGATCGTCCGTTCGTGTCGTTGAACACCTTGCGGTTGATCGAGGTCGGGGTCTCGATGAACGCAAGTCCGATATGGTGCATGCCCTTTTCGACGTACCGGCAGTGGCAAACACGTACGCCGATGACGACCAGATCGCCGGAGGACTTGCGCAGTTGAACCGCGCCAACGGTACCGGTGTGAAGCATCCCCCGGCTCTGAATGCACAAGCCCCCGCCGGAGATATCGACGCCCTGGTAGACCATGGGCATCGAGAGCTGTTTGTCTTCATTGATCAGAACGATCGCGACCCGTCCCGAATAGGGATGCCGCTCTCCGCCGCGTCGCTCTTCTTCCGCCGTGAGTGATCCGTCCTGAATGCCGGCAATGATCTGGTCCGCCGATGTTCCCTCGCTCGAACCGGACTGGTCTGCAACCGCTTCCCCGTCAGTGGTTGTCGGTTGTTCCATGGCACGCGCCCCTCTTTGATCAGACCCCAACGATACTCGAATGATCGACTTTGCCGGGGGCAGAATGAAACCGGAGCCCGATGGAGGCGCGAAATGTTCGCGCGCTGCCCCGGCAACCGAATCATCTGTAACGATTGTGACGTTTCGCCCGGTCGTGCCCCGATTTTCCCGGCCCGAAATCCCGCCGATGGCTGACTCGGGGTCCGAAAGGGGCGCGCGAAACAATCCGCCGGGGGGCGGATCGCTTCGGACCGAACGTGTTCACGGAGGTCGGGTGTACGGTCTTGTCACGCTGACCGGCGTGACGCGGTGGGTGGGTGCTGAACAGACGCTCACGGCCATCCCTGGCCGACTCCGGCGCATCCCTGCCCCAGCGTCTGATCACGAACGGTTGGGAGCAAGCGGCATGCCGACTCAAACGGTGGGATTTTCAGGGAGCCGCCGCACCGGACGCGCAAGCTTTAGCCGCCGCTCGCGCAGCCCCTGCGCGGTGATGGTCATTCCTGCGCCCGCGCCTGGCGCCACCGCCGACGGACCCAGAAGAATGCCAGCGAGCCGCCGACGATGAAGACCACCGCCTCGCCGGCCGATTCGATCAGGGCGAGCTGTTCCCACGGCAGATCACCCTCGATCGACAACGTCCCGAGCCGCGCCCCCGCCGCCGCCACGAAGAACTCTCGGAAGCCGACCCGTCCGAACGGGATCAGACTCGCGGCCAGCGCGACCATGGCCAGCGCGACGATGTGCGTCATCGGAAGTTCGATCCCGAGAATCCACAGCGCCGCCGCCATCCGCACGGTGAACATCGCGATATCCGCCAGCCGCAGCACGACCAGACTCCACAGGGCGAGATGATCCCGGGCCATCCGGTGAATGCCCCGGCCGTGCCGGACGATCAGCTTGAGACCCGTCACCGCCTGCAGCGTGAGCGCGCCGAAGGCCATCTGCCCGATGACGAGCGCGAACCAGATCCAGTCGAACGCATCGTGGATCAGGGTGGCGGTCAGGCACGAGGCGACCCCGAGCACCAGGATGTAGCCGATGAAACCGAACCACGCTCCGATCTGCAGCAGACCGAGCCGGTC
>SKZB01000216.1 GCA_007127615.1 Phycisphaerales bacterium
GGTGTGGTTTCTCTTTCGGTTCCAATCTCGGCACCGCAATTCAGCATCCCACTCTGCAGGACCTGCTGGCCAATCCTGCCGGTGTGTGTCTCGAAGACATACCGCCCGCACCTGCAAACAACACCTGCAACGACTCCATCTTTGTCAACGACGGTCCGACGAGCATCGACAATACCGGCGCGACCACCAGTGAGGGACAGGAATCCCTCACCTGCGGCGGCACCGTGGTGCAGTCGGATATCTGGTACTCCCACCTGGCCGGTTGCACCGGCACGATGAGCATCTCGGTCTGCGATGCCGACTTTGATGTGAGCCTCTCCGCGTTTCTCGGAAGTTGCCCGAGCTCGGAAGAGGAAGTGGTGGCGTGCAGTTCCGAAGGTTGCGCGATCGGTCCCGGCGCGACGATCTCATTTGAAGCTTCCCTGGGTGAATTCTTTCGCGTTCGCATCGGCAGTGAGAACGACTCGCAGGGGGTGGGAACGATGACGATCGAGTGCACCCCGATTGATGAGCCAGTCTGCCCGGCGGATCTGACCGGCGATGGTGAAGTCAATGTCTTCGACCTGCTTCAGTTGTTGGGGGCATGGGGTTCCTGCGCCGACTGTGATGAAGACCTGACCGGATCGGGTGAAGTGAACGTCTTCGATCTACTCGACCTGCTCGGAGAGTGGGGATCCTGTTCCTGATCGAATGAGGGCTGTCTCGCACCATGAGTCATGATGAGATGCCGCGGCGCCGTTCACCCGATGAACGGTGCCGCCTTTTTTCCGGTTGCCGTGGGCTGGCTCACGATCAACCGTCCGAAACGGCGGGGCGGCGACGGTGGCCGGGGTTCGTGTTTGGGATTCCCTTCGGCGAACCGCGGATCAGGTCGATATACTGCGCTCCGAATCGAAGCTGATTTCTGGACGCCGTTGAGCCATTCACCGCACCGAGAGCCGTTCACCGCCCCGAGAGCCAGTCACCGCCCCGAGAGATTGTCGAATGCATGAGGAACGCACGCTGCTTCTGGACGTCGTGAACTGGCCGAGATTCTGCCAGCGCACCCGGATCATGCTCGACGCGGACATCGTTCGCGATGAAGAGGCGCTGCGGTCGTACGTTCAGGGGCGGTTCGGGGAGGGAACCTTGCGAAAAATCGGGGAAGAATGCTGGGAATACGAAAGGCAGTTGCCGGGTCCGTCATTCATCTGGCGGATTCTCTCGGTGGTGCTGAATAAGAGCTACGCCTGATTCGGTTTGTCCCGCGTTGCCCGCGAGAATCCAGGGTTGGCCTTCGTTCTCACACCGGATCCAAGCGACCCGGCCGGCTCCGTGCGGTCTGCGGGCCCCGGATCCTCAGCTGAAGAAAAGGGAAAAGTATGCGATCAGCGAACCGTCCCGTTCAGATTGCGATCATGTGCATTTTCACGCTCGTGCTCGGAACCGTTCTCGTTGCCGGTTCAGACGACCGGGCGAGTTCCGAGGCCCGACAACCGACGGTGGTCATCCACATTGCTTCGGGACCGGATCAGATCCTGGCGGTTGAACGAGCGTACGAGATGGCGCGGGGCGCGATGCTTGAAGGCCGCCGGGTCGTGATCTTTTTCAGTCAGGCCGGGACCCAGGTCGCCGTTCGCCGCTATCCCCCCGAACTTCGAATCGATCAGGCGCCGCCGCAGTGGCAGCAACTCAAGAAGCTCGTTGAACTCGGCGCGAGACCGGTCGTCTGCGGTGAATCCGCTCATCTGTTCGGGATCCGTGACGCGGAGTTCTTTCCCGATGCGGAAATCACCAACAATGACCGCGCGATTTTCCGCATCAGCGGAGTCAACGCCACGGTCTGGACGTTCTGACGGGTCGAAAAATCCGGTCGACGATTTGACAAAAGTTGTCACTTCCTTCGCCTCTCGCCTTCGGCGCCGATCCCAGGGCAGGCGAGCCGTTGCACGTGAAGGTCATGCAGGGAATGACGTGTGTCTCGGGAGTTCTTCTGCCTCGAGACGCGGGCCATTTTGTGCCCTCTCCCGGCACCTTCTGCAACCGAAAATCGACGAACGTCGCATGAAGGGGAGAGAAGTGAGAGCACTGCAGGCACGAAAAGTGCATGTGTCCTGCTGAACAAATCAGTCTCCGTTTGACCCCAGTTTCCCCTGACTGGTCTGGATGAGACCTGCCGGTACCGGGTAATTTGTCTGGCTCGTGAGAAGAGAGAGCAGAGTACTCGACCGGCCCCGGAGAAAGTCGTGGTCGGTCGTTTTTGACGAGGGGTCGGTCGTTGGTTACGATCGGTTCGGCATTCATCCTGGAGGCGCGGTCGATTGCCGAATCGCCCGCCTGCGGTCTATCGGCCGGAACGGCTTCGCGTCGCCGCGCCGCTGCCGCCGAAGGAACCCAGATCGATGAGCACCGCGATGACCACGAGGACCAGATAGATTCCGTCGACGGAGCCGTTGCTGTTGATGGCGAAGGCGTAGGCGAGCGTGGTCAGAGGCAGAAAGAAAAACCCCAGCACCGGCCAGAGGACGGTCGCGTACGCGCTGCCGAGATAGTCGCTGAACAGGAAGATCAGGACGATCACGATGCGGGGGGTGATCAGCGACAGAAGGGCCAGAATGCATCCCATAGCGACATGTCATACCCGACGGCGTGACTTGAGGCAAACGGCCATCCCGCCTATCCTGCCCGGTCTCGACCCGAGATGATCCGGCCATCTCCCTCACATCGCCGGAAAGGAGTCTGGCGTGTATACGTTCGCGTTCGATCTGCAGAGTTACGCCCCGATCGGCATCCTGATCATCATGGCGCTGGTCTTCGGCGCGTTCAATCTGATCGCAACGCATCTGCTCGGGCCCACCCGTCACGGCGAAGAGAAGGAAGGCACCTACGAGTCCGGCATGGAGCCGATCGGCAGTGCCCGAAAGCGGTTCAACATCCGGTTCTACATCCTGGCGATGACGTTTCTCGTTTTCGACGTGGAGATCGTCTTTCTCTATCCGTGGGCCGTGACGTTCGCCAAGCTCGTCCCGCAGAGTCCCGAATCTGCGATGTTTCTCGGCCGCATCAGCTTCTTCATCGGAACCTCGATCATCGCCTATATCTACGCCTGGCGAAAGGGTGTCTTCCGCTGGGACTGAGCCGTTCGCTTTTCAGAACGACCGTTGACTTCGGCCCTGCGGCATGAACGCGCGGGGCCGCGTTATGCTGATGGCCCGCATGATCGATCGTTCTGATTCCAAACCGTCTGACCCGAAGCGATGGATCCGCGGGCGATCCCAAATCGGGCGCGACGGTCTTGCCGTACTCATCTTGCTCACCACGCTCTGGGGTGCCGCGGCCATCTTCTGGTCGAATCTGCCCGTCGCACTGATCCGAATTCTGATCGCGATCGCTTTCACGGCCGTCGGATTCTGGACCCTCCGGATGCTGGCGGTCCGGCCGCGCGCACGTGACCGGCGTGTCTGGCTGGTCTTTCCACTGGCGTTCGCGATCGTCTGGGGCTGGTGGCTGCTCATTCCGCCCTCCCACGACCGGAACTGGGTCGAGCCGCAGGGCCGCCTGCCCACGATCGAGATTGCCGGGGACCGACTGATCATCAGCGAATACCGCGATTTTCGGTACGACTCGGACGAAAAATTTTGTGCGGTCTTTCGCACCCGCCAGCTGGCGTTGAGCGCGATCGAGTCGGCGGATCTGTTTCTCTCCCGCTGGAGCGGTTCGGGACGCACGGCCCACACCTTCGTCGGTTTCAATGTGCGCGATGAAGAGCCGGTCATCATCTCCATCGAAGCGCGCCTTGAGCGGGGCGAGTCGTTCGGATTGATCCGATCGTGTTTCAAGCAGCACGAGCTGATGTATGTCGTGGGTTCACCGCGGGACGTCATCGGCGTGCGCATTCAACACCGTGGCGAACGGGTCACGCGATTCCGACTGCGGGCCGCGCCGGAGCAGGTTCGATCGCTGCTTCTGGCCTACGCGGAGGAAATCAACGACCTGGCGGCAGAGCCGCGCTGGTACCACCTGCTGCGCAACAACTGCACGACGAAT
The DNA here is from genome assembly GCA_007127615.1 of Phycisphaerales bacterium. GTDB lineage: Bacteria > Planctomycetota > Phycisphaerae > Phycisphaerales > SM1A02 > SKZB01. Next base: position 4,027 of record SKZB01000216.1, read on the forward strand.
ATCGTACGCATGGCTTTTCCCGATCGTCGCCGAGCCCGGTGGGATTATCGGCTCCTCCTCAACGGCCTCGCGGATCGGTACGCCTACGACCACGGGCTGATTGACGATTCGATGCCATTTTTCCGGCTTCGACGGGAAGCCGTGGTGACAAGGCAGGACGCCTTGCTCGATCCGTCCAGACGGCAGGAGTGAACCAGATTCTCACCATTCGCACCTCATCGCCCGGAACGAACCAAGCCGAAGGCA
>SKZB01000123.1 GCA_007127615.1 Phycisphaerales bacterium
CGCGGCGGGAATGAATTCAAACCGGGCGCGACGACGCTGGAAGCGGAATGTGCTTTCAACGGCCTGCTCGAGAGAGATCGTGAGACGACTCCACGGCTCGAACACCGAGCCGGCAACGGCGGGCTGCGTTTCCAGGACGCCGGTGCGCCGATCACGGTAATCCGGAATCAGGCCGCGACGCCTCGCGACCTCCGCGGAGAGATCAAACGCTTCATCGTACTGCGCGGCGGATATGGTGATGACGTCGGGGCCGGTCCCGGTCGCGCAGCCGGAGAGCGTGTACAGCGCGGCCATCAGCAGAAGGGCGGTCACGATCGGGCGGGACGGTTGGCCCCTTCTGGTTTCGGGCCGGAGATCCGATCCGGTCACTCCGGCAGAGGCGGCTGGATGCTGCATGTCGGGCAGTGTACCTCCGGCTGCGGAAATCGGATATCCAGACCCTCCCGGCCCGCCGAAACCATCTCATCATGCAAACAGATGTGTTTGTGGTTTGAATTGTCCGATCTGCCGGTCAGGCCGTGAATTCCATTGACCGACATAACCCTTGGTCTATATTGGTGTTGTCGGTGAGGTTTTCGGACCGAACCGGACGGAAAGCAAACGGAGCGCGGGAGAATTCGTGGGAGGCAAATTTTGTGGGGACCGGTCGAATTCCGGTCCGGACCGTTCCGGACCCGAGGATGTCGTTGTCGCTGATTTTAAGGAGGCCGATTCATGCCCAGCCAACGGGCGCTTGGACGAAAGCTCGGAACACTCTGTATCGGCCTGATCGCCGTGGCCGGCGTCGGCGTGGTGGCCACGCAGGTCGTGGGGGGCGGATCGAGTCGCGGCGCGGGCGGCTCCGGCCAGCTCGCCGGCGGATCCGGACAGATCACGCTGCCGACGACCCTGGATGACTTTTTCCATCCCGGCACCCAGCCGAACCCCGATCAGGAAGAGTTCGTGCCGGTTGCCCCCTCCTCGAACTGCACGTTCTGCCACGCCAACTACGTGTTTGAAGAGCCGCCGGGCTACTCCGAGCCGCACAACGGCTGGCTGAATAGTCTGATGGCCCAGTCGGTCCGCGATCCGATCTGGCAGGCGGCATTGACCATCGCCAATCAGGATGCCGAAGGGGCCGGCGAATTCTGTATTCGCTGTCACGCGCCGGGCGCCTGGCTGGCCGGAAAATCCGTGACCGGCGATCTGTCGGACTTCGACATGTTCGATTTCGATGGCATCAACTGCCACTTCTGTCACCGAATGGTCGATCCGGTGTACGAGGAAGGAATCAGCCCACCGGAAGACCAGGCGATTCTGGCCGCCCTCGACTTCGCGCCGAACGGCCACGTCGGCAACGCGCAGTTCGTCATTGATCCCGCCGACGTTCGACGCAACGCGCGGCAGGTGGCGGTCAATTACCACTCCACCGTCACCGGCGAGTTGGCGCCGATCATCTTCTCGCCGTTCCACCGCGAGTCGGCGGCGTGCGCGGCCTGCCATGATGTGAGCAACCCCGTCTACGTTCGTCAGCCCGATGGCAGTTACGCGCTCGGCAACCTCGGAGAGCCGCACCCGACCGGCGATCAGCACGACATGATGCCGGAACAGCGCACCTACAGCGAATGGCTGTTCAGCGACTTTGCCAGCGGGGGCGTCTTCTTCCCGGACGGACGCTTCGGCGGCGATCATCCGACCGGCGTCATGCAGTCGTGCCAGGACTGCCACATGCCGCGTCGCGCCAACTTCGGCGGGTGCGCGTTTACGGATTCTGATCCGGACCTCGAACCCCACGCGGACTTCGCCCAGCATCACTTCGCCGGCGCCAACACGTGGGTTCTCGGCGCGGTGCTTGATGAGTACGGCTTCACGACGGGATTGACCGAACAGTCGGTCGCCGATGCGCACAACCGCACCGCGGAGCTCCTGCGAAATGCCTCGGATGTTGAGCTCACGGTTGAATCCGATCTGCTCAACGTCCGGGTGATCAACTGGTCCGGCCATAAACTGCCGACGGGTTACCCCGAAGGTCGCCGCATGTGGCTCAACGTTCGCTTCCTCGATGAAAAGGGAAAGCTGGTGCAGGAACACGGTGCGTACGACTACAGGACGGCCACGCTCGATCCCAGCGACACCAAGGTGTACGAAGCCAAGCTCGGGATCACGGACGATGTTGCGCAGCAGGTCGGGCTCCCCGCGGGCAAATCATTCCACCTCGTCCTGAACAATGAAGTCCTGTTCGACAACCGCATTCCGCCGGTCGGTTTCACCAACGCCGCGTATGAGGAAATCCGCGCGGCCCCCGTCGACTACACCTACGACGATGGTCAGCACTGGGACGATACCGCGTTCCCCCTCCCGCGCGGAGCGGCGGAAGCCGTGGTCACCCTGTACTACCAGACGACGACGCGCGAGTACATCGAGTTCCTTCGGGATGCGAACGTGACGAACGACCGGGGCCAGAACGCCTACGACCTCTGGGTCGCCCACGGCAAAAGCGCGCCGCTCGATATGAACACCGTTTCGATTGATCTTGAACAAACACCTTCCGTCCCCGGCGACCTCAACGATGACGGCGTCGTGAACGTCTTTGACCTGCTCATCCTGCTCAGCGAGTGGGGAGCGTGCGTCGATGAGAACGACTGCCCGGCCGATCTGAATGACGATGGCGTGGTGAACGTCTTTGACCTGCTCATCCTGTTGTCCAACTGGGGCTAGCGCCGCCGCGACGGCTCGGATGGACCGATCCCGCACGTCCTGGTTCTGAATCACGTATCGCCGCACACACCGCGTGTGCGGCGATTCTCATTCCACGTTCGCCGCCAATGAATCGGTGTCGGACGGACGGCCGCACTTTCTCAAGCCCGGTCGTCCGGCCCATAGCGGTTGCGGTTTTGACCTGGTGCCGTAGAATCGCCTCCCAGGGTTTGTTCTCTTGTGGATCAACGGGGTATGACGCGACGCAAGCTCGTGATAACCGGAAGTGGTCTCGCACTTGCCGGTGCGTTCGGGATCTTTCTCGGCACGGGCGCCTTCACCTTTCACTACGGTGAAGGGCTCTCGTACTTCTCGACCGACCCCACTTCCTGCACCAACTGTCACATCATGCAGGTGCACTACGACACCTGGCTGCAGAGCAGTCACCGCGGTGTGGCGAACTGCGTCGACTGCCATCTGCCCGCCGACTTCCCGCACAACTTGGTGTCCAAAGCGGACAACGGCTTCTTCCACTCGTGGGAGTTCACCTTTCAGAATTTTCACGAGCCGATTCAGATCAAGCCGCGCAACGAGCGGATTCTCGAAAACAACTGCATTCGCTGTCACAGCGCGATCACCAACCAGATGCGGTCGCACCACACGCCACGGGACCGGAAGGACGAGATGTCGTGCCTCCACTGCCATTCGGACGTGGGACACACCGCGCCGCCGCGCATGACGGCCCGGGGGGAGAAGTGAAATCGAAAGGATCCTGGCCATGCCTGACCGTACGATGACCGAACGAACGCGACGCATTCTTCGCCGGGGCGGCGTGTGGACCTACATTCTCGCCATGCTCATCGCCGCCGGCGGCACCGTGATCGTTCTGGCGCTGCTGATGAACATCTTCACGCGCAAGCAGGAAGCCGCCGCCCCCCACCAGCGCATCGTTGAGGTCACCGAGGAAACGATCGATCCCGCCGTCTGGGGCGTCAACTGGCCGCGCCAGTACGACAGCTACAAGCGCACGGTCGATTACGAACGAACGCGCTACGGCGGCAGCGATGCCATCCCGCAGCAGAAACTCGACAAAGATCCGTGGCTGCGCGACATGTGGTCCGGGTATGCGTTCGCGCTCGACTACCGGGAAGCCCGCGGCCACGCCTACATGCTCGCGGATCAGGATCACACCGAACGCGTCAAACAGCGTTCGCAGCCCGGCGCCTGTCTGCACTGCCACTCCTCCGTCCTCCCCGCGTACCGGTATGCCGGTGACGGCGACATTCAGCGGGGCTTCGAGATCGTCAATTCCATGACGTGGAACGAAGCTCGGAACCTGACCGACGATCACGGCGAGATGCTCATCGACCACCCCGTCAGTTGCGTGGACTGCCACGACCCCGACACGATGAAGCTGCGCGTGACCCGCCCCGCTTTCAAGGAAGGGATTCGGCAGTACAAGGCCTCCAAGGGCATCCACGATTACGACGTGAACCGGGACGCCTCCCGGCACGACATGCGTACTTTCAGTTGTGCGCAGTGCCACGTGGAGTACTACTTCACCAAGCCGGACAACCAGCTCGTCTACC
>SKZB01000461.1 GCA_007127615.1 Phycisphaerales bacterium
GATGCGGGCAACACGATCGTTCTGTCGTGGGGCTTGTCGCCCGATGATGACATCACCCTGGATGTGGCGCGTTTGCAGGGATATCGACTCTACCGCGCGGATGTGACCGACCCGGGGATCGAGCCGGAATTCGAACTCGTAGCCGGCGTTCGTGATCTCACGCTCCAGCGCGACGAGTTTCAGGACAGCGACCGCTTCGTGATCCGACCGAGCCGCTCGTTCATGTACCGTCTGGTCGCCGTCGGTGTCGACGGCACGGAGTCTGAGCCGGTCGTACTGGACGAACCGGTCAGCACGACCCGCAGCTGGTTCGATCCCAACCGAAGCTGGTTTCTCGGCCTGACCCTGCTCATCTCCTTCTGGATCGTTCTTTTTATCTACCTGGCGCAGAAGGGCGTCGACCTCAAGATCCGGAAAATCGCCGGACTGGAAGCCGTTGACGAGGCCGTCGGCCGCGCGACGGAGATGGGACGCCCGATCCTGTTCGTGCCCGGCATTCAGGATATGAACAACATTCAGACCGTGGCGGGGATCACGATCCTCGCCCGGATCGGGCGCACGGCGGCCGAATACGATGCCCGCATCGAAGTGCCGACCTCGCGTTCGCTGGTGATGACCACCGCCCGGGAGACGCTGGAGTCTTCGTTCCTGTCCGCCGGCCGTCCCGATGCGTATCACGAAGACATGAGCTACTACGTGACGGATGAGCAGTTCGGCTACGTCGCGTACCTGACGGGGTACATGTCGCGCGAAAAACCCGCGGCCTGTTTTTACCTCGGCGCTTTCTTTGCCGAATCACTCATTCTCGCGGAGACCGGCAACTCGATCGGAGCGATTCAGGTGGCGGGCACCGCCGAGCCGGCGCAGCTTCCCTTCTTCGTGGCGGCGTGCGACTACACCCTGATCGGCGAAGAGTTTTTCGCCGCGTCGGCGTACCTCTCCGGTGAACCGGAACAGCTCGGTACGCTGAAGGGACAGGATGTGGGCAAGATCATCGGCGGTCTGCTGATCATTTTCGGCTGTCTTCTCGCGACGGCGGCGTCACTGACGCAGAACCCGCAGATGGAGTGGGCGGTCAACTACCTCAAGTTTTCCGTGCTCGGAACGGAAGAGCCGCCGGAGGAACTGCTGGATCAGGAACTGATCGAAGAGCGGATGGAGGAGTCGGCGGACGGAGCGGATGAGGAACGGGCGATCGGCCGGGAGTGGACCGAAGGAGACATTCCGGCATGAAGCGCACCTTTCCGCTGATCATCGCCGCCATTGCCGGCTACGTCATGGTCGTGGCGTACTTCATGCCCGCGCTGCAGCAGGTGCGCGAAGATGCGGAGGAATGGTTCAATATCCTCGCCGCGATCGCGATGATTCTCGGCGGGGCGAGCATTCTCGGGATGCACCTGAAGAAAGTCTCCGATCGCCGCGCGGGCTGGGGATTCTCCGTCGTGACGCTGCTCGGATTCATCGTGACGCTGTACGTGGGACTGTTCAAAGTCGGCGTGCCGCCGATGCCGGAGTATCCCGACCGTTCATGGACGGGCGAATACATCGCGCAGGGCAGCGCGCTCTGGTGGAGCTTTGAGTACATCATCTTCCCGATCACCGCGACGATGTTCGCGCTCCTGGCGTTCTATGTCGCCTCCGCCGCCTTCCGCGCGTTTCGCGCCAAGAACGTGGAAGCCATGCTTCTGCTCGGCACCGCGTTCGTGATTCTGCTCGGCCGCAGTTACGCCGGAACGTTGTTGACCGGCTGGTACGCGGAGGCGTATCCGAATCTGACGCTTCCGGGATTGACGGACATGATCATGGGCGTATTCAATACCGCCGGTCAGAGGGCGGTGATGATCGGAATTGCCCTGGGGATTGCCGCCACGAGTCTGAAGATTCTTCTCGGAATTGACCGCTCGTACCTCGGGTCACGCAATGGTTGACGCACGACCCCACGGACAGGAGAACTGAACGTTTGAGCGAATGGCTGACCAATCTTGATCGACGCTGGATCTTTCTCGCCATGTTCCTGGCGGTGGCGATCCCCGTGCTGCTCCAGCCGGAGCTTCCCGAGCAGCCCACGCCGATCGTGCAGGCCGTCTTCGACAAGATCGAGTCACTGCCGGAGGGATCCACGGTTCTGCTGTCGCTCGATTACGATCCGGCGAGTGAGCCGGAACTCGGTCCGATGAACGTTGCCTTTACGCGCCATCTCGCCCTTCGGGGTCACAACCTGCTGTACATCACGCTCTGGCCGACCGGGGTGCCGATGATCGACGATGCGGTGCGTGTGCTTGAGAACGAATTCGCCGGCCGGTACACCTACGGCGAGAATTACCTCAACCTCGGGTACGGCGCCGGGCAGGAGGCCGCGATCAAACTGATCGCGACCGATCTCGCGAAGCTCTTCGGCGTGGACTCGCGGGGCCGGCCGCTGGGAAGTTACAACGCCGCGCGCGGCATCCGCAGTCTGCAGGATACCGACCTCGTCATTTCCGTCGGCGCGGGATACCCGGGCACGAAGGAGTGGGTTCAGTACGCGGGCACACCGTTCCCGGAGATCGAACTCGTCGCGGGGGTGACCGGCGTCAGCGCGCCGCCCCAGTATCCCTATTACCCGCAGCAGCTCATCGGGATGCTTCCCGCCATCAAAGGCGCGGCCGAATACGAAGCCGCGCTCGCGCTCGTCTACGGGACGGCGGGGGTCGCGCTGCCGGCCCTGCTCAACGACCGTATTGAGGCGATGAGCACGAACGATCGATCCGAGGATGAGATCCACGTTGAGCTGGCGGACGCGCTCGACATCGGCGCGACGCAGCTTCAGTCCATCCTCACCGGCCGCATCAACTGCCTGCCCCGGGAACAGATCACGACGATCGCCGAGGTGCTCGCGATTGACCCGATGGCGGTCATTGAAGCCGCGACGGAAGACGGTTGCGATTACGCCGACGGACGGGATTATCCCGGTGGCTATCTCAATTACGGCCGGACCGAGTTCCAGACCGCTCTGCGCCGCATGGGGCCGCAGCTTTCGGCGCACCTGCTGATGCTCGCGCTGATCGTTCTGGGCAACCTGGTGTTCTTCCTGGATCGCCGGAAGGAGCGACGTCGTTGAAGAAGGAGATGATCATCCTGAATGTGTTCCTCGGCCTGGGCGTGATCGCGCTGGCGGTGTGGATGATTGTCATGTGGGAGCAGCAGGGCAAGTTCCTCGGCGCGCAGTACGTCGAGGTGCGCAACACGGTCGAGGTGTATGACCCGCGCGAGTTGGCGTGGTACCGGACGCCCGACCCCGATGATCCGGAAGAGACCATCGGGTATTGGGTCGAGCGGGCGGCGCTGCCGGCGGATCCCGAAGCCGGTGATATTGGTGATGTTGACGATGTGGTCGTGGAACCGGCCGATCTGGATCGCTTTACTCCGGTCCGCACCTGGGAGATCCAGCGCGGTGTGTCCCGTCATCGCGCGGGCGAGGAGGGGGTGGTCGTCAGTCTCTCCCGGACGATCGGGCTCTGGTTTGCCGCCATCTGTACGCTGTTCGTCTTCTCGTTCCTCTACCGCGACAATCCGTTCTACAAATTTGCCGAGGCGCTGGTGGTCGGCGTTTCGGCGGCGTACTCGATGGTGGTCGCCTACTGGACGATGGTGATTCCGAACCTGGTCGGCAAGTTGCTGCCCGGGGCCGTGCAGGCGGCTTTCATTCCCGAGCACGATCAGCCGGTCTACTGGCCGCATCTTGGCGTTCTGATCCTGAGCATCCTGCTGCTCTGGCGCCTCTCCCCGGTGGGCGGATGGGTGGCCCGTTGGCCGCTGGCCTTCATCATCGGGACCACGGCGGGATTCCGGCTCATCGCCCACCTCGAATCGGACTTTGCAATCCAGATTCAGGCAACGATCCTGCCGCTGATCGTGCGTGATGACGGCGGGTTCAATTTCTGGATGAGCGTTCGCCACCTTGCGATCATGCTCGGGGTGATGGCGGGGCTGACCTACTTCTTCTTCTCGATTGAACACAAGGGGTTTGTCGGAAAGACCGCCCGCGTCGGCATCTGGGTGCTCATGATCACGTTCGGGGCGGGATTCGCCTACACCGTCATGGGGCGGATCACGCTGCTTACGAATCGAATCGACTTCCTGTTCAACGACTGGCTCTGGCTGATCAACTGATCGCCTCCCGTTCCTACCCTCCGCCATCGACCCGATCCATACTCTGACTCGGGCTTCAGAAGGCGAACCGCGGAGGACGCGGAGAGCGCGGAGGAATGGCAAGGGGTGGA
>SKZB01000248.1 GCA_007127615.1 Phycisphaerales bacterium
CGTCGGCGCCGCCGATTCGCCGCGCAGCAGGGAGGCGACATCGGCGAAGTGTTCCGCCTGGGCCATGCGAATGATGGCGGCGTCAAACAGCGCCCGCGCGGTGCCGGAGGTCTTCACCCGCTGCGCCACCGAGTCGCACAATGCGACCATGTGCACCAGCGCTGCGGTATCGAAGGCCTGCGCCTGTGTCCGGGCCCGCCGGCGCGTCTCTTCGGGCATCTCCAGCAGCGGACTCTCTTCGCCGCACGCGCTGATCACCATCAGGTTGCGCCAGTGGATGGCGAGAAGGTCCAGGATCTGCTCCACCGGCGCCCCGCGGCGAATCAGTCCGTCACCCTTCTCCAGCGTCGCGCCGGCCTCCTGGCTGATGATGGCGTCCACCAGATCCATCATCACGGCCTGATCGGGCAGACCGATCATCTGCTCGATCATTTCCGTGGACAGTTCCCGTTCCCCGGTCGCCAGAATACGGTCGAGCATGCTCAGCGCATCGCGCATGGAACCGTTGCCGAGCTGGGCGATACTGATGATGACGCCGTCATCCGCTTCGATCCCCTCGTTCTTGAGGATCATGCGCAGTTGGTCGGCAATGCGCTGGGTGGGGATCGGCCGGAAGTCGAATCGCTGGCACCGGCTCTGGATCGTCTGCGGCACCTTGTGCGCCTCGGTCGTACAGAGAATGAATTTCACGTGCGCCGGCGGCTCTTCCATCGTCTTGAGCAGCGCGTTGAACGCCGCGGGCGTCAGCATGTGAACTTCGTCGATGATGTAGACTTTGTATCGGCAGCGGGCGGGGCTGAGCCCGGCCCCCGCAATGAGCTCGCGCGCATTATCGATTCCGCGGTTGGATGCGGCGTCGATCTCAATGACGTCGAGGTCCTCGCCGCGCATGATCGCATCGGCCATCCGGTCCTTCTCTTTGAGCTCCCCGGTGACGTTGATCGCTTTGGCGAAAATTCGGGCCATGGATGTTTTGCCCACCCCGCGCGTCCCGCAGAACAGGTACGCGTGCGCGACGCGGCCGCCCTTGATCGCATTCTGCAGCGTGCGGGCGATCGGTTCCTGGCCGATCAGCTCATCGAAATCACGCGAGCGGTAGCGCCGCGCGAGAACCGTGTAACCCGCGCCCGGGTTCGCCTCGGCGCCGCCCGGTTGCTTGCTCTCGGCGGACTTTTTCGGGGAGTTTTTCTTCTTGCGCGTCGCCATGCGGGAGCTCGCAGGGTCGCGTGGGCGGGGTGGCCCCACGCGGCGGAAAGAACGTCACGAAACGAAGGCTGATCCATCACTCGGAGAGACACGCCGAAGGCGCGGGAAGACGACCAGGACACCGCTGGCTCGGACGACGCCGCTTATGGCTGCTGCGGTCAAGCCCTGACCAAGTTCACGGGCCACCCGTCCGGCGGGCCCGGTCGTCTTCTCACGCCCTCGGCATGAACCCGGCATCTTAGCGGCTCCGGCCGGTGTGGTACACTCACCTCCGTGAGTGATCAGACGCCCCGTGACAAGCCGCCGGCGGACGGGCCGGAGCCACCCCGCGCCGCGGACATCTTCAAGCCGTCCGCCCGACGGGCGGAAGAGGAGAAATCGCAGCGATTCCTCCTGCTCGTCGTCCGCCTTCTCTTTCTCGTGCTGCTGATCACGATCGCGATGCTCACGATGGCCAGCGGCGATGAGCGGCCGGAAGACTTTGACCTGGTCACCGCCGCCGCGGTGTTTCTGACCGCCGTCGGCATCGGCGTGATCGTGCTGGTCGTGGACGCCATGCTGCCGAACAAGCGGCTGACCTCGGTGGTCGGCGTGTACGTCGGGATCTGCGCCGGACTGCTCGTCGCGCTCGCCATCGGCGCGCTGATCGATGTGGTCGCCCAGGCCTGGGGACTGACCGGCGGGCAGATGGACAACTGGCGCGGTCTGTTCAAGGTGATGATCGCCATCATCCTCTGTTACCTCGCGGTCTCGTTCGTGCTGACCACCAAGGATGATTTCCGGCTGGTGATTCCGTACGTGGAGTTCGCCAAACAGGTGCGCGGCGTCCGGCCGATTCTTCTTGACACCTCGGTTCTCATCGACGGTCGCGTCGAGTCGCTCAGTTCAACGGGTCTGATCGACGCGCCGACGGTCGTTCCGCAGTTCGTGATCGAGGAACTGCAAACACTGGCCGACTCGAGCGAACGGATGAAACGCACCCGCGGCCGGCGGGGTCTGAGTATTCTCGGCAAGCTGCGGGAGAGCCCGTACCTGGATCTGTCGATCGACGAGGCCGCCGTCGCCATGGGTCAATCGGTCGATCGCGCGCTGGTCGATCTGGCGCAGTCTCAGAATCTGCGCATCCTGACGACGGACTACAACCTCGCCAAAGTCGGTCAGATTCAGGGCGTGTCCGTGCTCAACGTCAATGATCTCGCCAACGCCTTGAAAGCGCAGGCGATTCCGGGGGAGGAAATGTCGGTCGAAATCATCAAACGCGGGGAAGGACCGAACCAGGGGGTCGGTTATCTTCCCGATGGCACCATGGTGGTCGTGGAGAACGCTGCCGACGGTGTCGGCGAGACGTTGCCCATCGTTGTCAGCAACTCGCTGCAGACCAGTGCGGGAAAGATGATCTTCGGCCGCCGAGTGGGCGACCCCGAACCCCGGCCCGAGATCCCGTCCGAATCCAGGCCCGAATTCAGGCCAGAGTCCAGGCCAGAATCCAGTCCTGAATCAAGGGAAGCTCCGGAGGACGCTGACCCGAGCCGTCACCCCGAAGGTGAGTCATCGAGTCGGTCGCGCGAGTCCGCGTCGGACTCGGTTCGCCGCCTGTCCGAAGCGGCGACACGTCAGCCGCGCTCGACGGATCCGCCATCGCGCGCCAAACGCAGTGACGGTCGCCGCAACCCGCGCCGGTAGCCGTCCGGCACCACGGGGCGGTTTGGGGAGCACTCGGGCGTTATCTGGTTCATCCGGGAGTGAACTGGATCATTGCCTGGTTTTCTTCCGGCGCGAAGTGTTATGCTGTTGGCACATGTCGCCGGGCCGATCTTCCGAGATCAGCGAGGAGAGAGACCGAAACCGATGATGTTTCGCTCTGAATTACTTGGGGAAGAAATGGCGGACGATCAGAAGAGCCATCCGGACGTTGAGCAAATTCTTCTGTCCATCCGCCGCGATCATCGGCACTCCAGCGAGGTGCTTCTCAATCTGCTGTACGACGAATTGCGCCGTTTGGCGGCCCGGCGGACGCGGGGAGACCGCGCGGCCACCGATCTGGACCCGACGTCACTGGTGCACGAGGTGTACCTGCGACTGATCGGCGATCGGAACGTCACGTGGCAGTCCCGCGGCCACTTTTTCGGCGCCGCCGCCGAGGCGATGCGCCGAATCCTGGTGGACCGTGCCCGCGCTCAATCCACGCAGAAGCGCGGCGGGCATCTGAATCGAAGTGAGATGGATTCGACGCTCATTTCGCTCAAGGAGGGTAACCGCGCCGATGTTCTCGAAGTTCACGAAGTGCTGACGGAACTGGAGCGCCACGATCCCGACATGGCCACGATCGTCAAGCTGCGTTTCTTCGCCGGATTTACGATTGAGCAGATCGCGCTCGCGACGGATGTCTCTTCGCGAACCATTCAGCGGCGGTGGTCGGCGGCGCGCGCCTGGCTGCTTTCGGAACTCTCCGCCCGACGCGCACTGGTTGATGGGGACTGATCATGCCGGACGAAAACGCATGGCATCGTCTCATCGCCCTCTTTGACGAAGCGCTCGATTACGACGATAAGTCCGAGCGATTCGCCTTCGTGGAGCGGGCGTCCGGAGGTGACCCTGCTCTTCGTCAGCGCCTGCGGGCGATGCTCGAAGCGCACGAATCGGACGAGACGCTCGCTCCCGCCGTCTTCCCGCCACACGATGAGGACGCGCCCGAGATATCGGCGGACGGCTCGGGTGATCGACTGATCGGCAGAACGGTCGATCACCGGTACCGGATCGTCGACCGGCTCGGCCACGGTGGCATGGGCACGATCTACCGTGCGATGCAACTCTCCACCCGGAGGGATGTGGCGGTCAAGGTGATCCGTCCCGGCCGGCTTGATCCGAGGATGGTTCGGCGGTTCAAGCTCGAATCGCAGATTCTCGCGCGACTCGATCATCCGGGCATCGCCCGGATTTATGATGCGGGCACCTTTGATGTCGGCGAGGGGCTGCAGCCCTTCATTGCCATGGAGCTGCTTGACGGCGAATCACTGCGGGGGCACATCCAACGAGCGCAGCCGCCTCTGACCGC
>SKZB01000226.1 GCA_007127615.1 Phycisphaerales bacterium
AACATCCCCGCGAACGCCCCGTGCTGACCCATGACCCGCGGGCCGTGGGTCCGGCGCAGGGCGGACTTGATCCGGCGGACGACCTCGTCGCCCGCATCGATATCGACGCCGGAAGCGGCGTAGGTCAGGCGGTCCGAATCGCCTCCCCCCGTCTTCGCAGTATCAGCAGTGCTTGGCATGGGGGTAGTGTAGCTAAGATGACCGACGTGCTCATTGCTCTTCGCTATCAGCTTCACATTGAAGCTCGTTGGCAAGTTCGAGCACATCATCATCGGAAGCATTGTCGCCAAGGCGGCTGCGAGCCTCATCGGCAAATCTGCCCAAGCGCGAAAGTGACTCGTCTGTACGCCGTTGATCGGCGGCACGAACCAACGATTGCAAGCGAATTCGCTCCTTCTCGTTAGTTACCTCAAAACCAGCCGCGATAAGCGCACGATCAATCTCGGATTCTGTCACTGGCCAAGTGTTTATCTCAGCACTCTCTGTAAGCGTTCGAGGTTCTTCATCGTGGGTCATCATGTCGTGCCTCATTTCCGAAGGTTGGCGTTGGCCTGCATCGTATCCATAACTGCCACAATCGAACCGGTTCTCACTTTTGTCGATCTTACAATGCAATGACCACAATTCACACAAGTGTCAGATTCTCCACCACAGCCGGGTGCCACAAAGCACCCTGACGGGATGCTGTGTGGCCCCCAAATCTCCAACTTCATCTGCGTTCACCCGTGCCCCCCTCACGCCGCCTTCCGCCGATTTTTCTTCTCAATCGCCTCCACTTCCGGCACGTGCATCTGCCCGCGCAGTTTCTTCGGCACCACCGTGCAGCCAGCATGCGCTCGGTGTCGCGGAGATTCTCGGATCCACGAACGAGTTGTGCAGGCCACACGCTATCATGGCCGGATGGCTGATGATCGCCATATCCCCGGGTTGGAGTTGCCGCGGACGCTGCTCCGCCTCGTCGGCGCTTCAACCTACACCCTGATCGGCATGGCCTTCTTGTATTCGGCATGGAGCATCGGCAGGGTTGCCGCGAATTCACCGTTTGGTGGGCAGACACCATATGCACTGCACTTTTTCGTTCTGTTCATCAGTGTCGTGCTGGTCATTCTCATCTGTCTGCTCTTTTGCGCCCACCAATTGATTCAGCTTCGCACCAACGTGCGGCACTTTCTACTCATCGTCTCGATCACCGCCATCGTCGTCTACCTCATTCCCAGCTTTTTCCTCTGGCGTTGGACGAATCAGGCTGTTGCAACGAGCGCTTTGAGTGTGACCGGCAGAGGCCTCGGTGGATTGGGCCTCTTCCTGGTGACGTTCTACCCGCTCTGGGCACCGACGATCGTGTATTGGGCCCACCGGCGGGTGAGCGCAATGGAAGTTGAACGCCACCAAGCGGGCCTCTGCGTCCATTGCGGCTACGACCTGCGTGGCGCCAGTGGCAGATGTCCCGAATGTGGTCTGGATTGATCACCCCGCCTTCCGCTGACGCTTCTTTATCGCATCGCACTCCGCCACGCGCATCTCCTGCCGCGCCATCTTCACAACGCCTCGAACTCGCTCGGCGATGCGCGGGTGTCGTGGTCTGAGGCGAAAGCCGAAGGCCACGTTGGCGCACGACTCACGTTGAGCGCCGATCGATGCCCATGCGGCCTTCACTGCGCAACGCGATCGCGATCGTTCGTTCAGACCACGCTTTCCTCCGTCGCCCGGTGTTCGACGTGTCGTCAAGCGGCCTCAAGTCTTTGTGATCGCTGGATCAACGGTTGATACATGCTTCTCCGACTCGGCGAGGCAGAGACGGAATCGAATGGTGCATTGCCACATGATGACGACCAGCAATAGTGAGTTCAAAAGTAAGGCCAGAACGGCAAGGAGGCCGCCGCACCCGAACACGCCACTGATCGCGAATCCGATGTTTCCCGGCAGCGCCGCAGCGAATACGGGAACGACAAAGAACGCAACTCCCGCAACGGGCAGGGTCAGTCGAAAGACCCCCGTCGCCTGGTCAACCTGCTTCCCCAAGCCATCATCATCCGGCAGCCGGCGGACAAGACCGGCCAGCCGTTGCAGCAATGCGACAACGGCAACGGTAACCGCAGCAATGGCCAGGATCCTTGCCGCAAGGCCCGCCCAGGCCCAGCCCCCCGCCGGGATGGGAATGAAACCGGCCGACAGCGACACGCTGATAAGTGCGATCGCGGCGAGAACGCTCCATCGTGCAACGAGGCGCGATGACCACATCGATTCTCGATCGGTCTCACGGCCCTCCTGCGCGGTCAGCCAGTACACGCCGGCCGCGCCGATGCCCATTGAGATTGGAATGCCCACCAAAGCGCATCCAAAAACGATCAACATGATTGGATCAATTTTGCTCGCCAGATCAGGTCGATCCATGCTGAGCAGCATTAAAGTAATCGATGATCCCATTGCGGTGAAGACGCACAGCACCGTGCTGAGCATTCCGATCCAGACGAGCCGATGGCCGCGCACGATGCTCCTCAGCCACTTTGGGTCAGCGGCCGCCAGACGATCACCATCGAATGAACGTCCGATCGGCGCGCCGCATTCCGGGCAGTCGCCGGACGCTTCCAAACCCTGCAGGTCATAACCACAGCAACTGCAAGGAATACTCTTTCCGGAAGGATCAGCCACGATCGCATCCTAACCGCCTTTCGACCGGGTCTGTCGAGCGACCGTCATTGGCTTTGTCGCCCTGATCGGCGGCGCCTTTTTGCCGGGGCTGCTTTACGGCTTGACCATTGTGCCGTTGCTGCGGTGATTCCCTCGGGCTCAGCACGGTCCGGCCGGACCCATCACGCTGCCTTCCGCCGCTTTTTCTCAATCACCTCAAACTCCGGCGAGGAAAGAAACCGGATCTTCCGGCTCGCCTCATTCTCATCGACATGTTCCGCATCTCGCGCGGCCGACTCGCGGAGTTTACCCGCGCGCAGGCCGGTTTCTGTGAACGGAATGCTCACGGCGCACCCCAATCACCCACCCCTTCGTCGCCCCGTCACTTCGTCACTTGATCCCTCCCTCCGTGCCTTCGTGCCTCCGTGCCTTTGTGCCTTCTTCTTTTCCCCACTCCCTCCTCGCCCGTACGCTCGAACCGTACATCAACCTTCGCAGAAGCGCCTCGGCCGGGCCGCGCCGATCGAACTGTTCGAGCGCGCAAAACGCCGCGGCGACGATCAGCCAGACGCCGATGGCAAAGAGCACCATGGTCGCGCTCGTGAGGTGGGCGCCGAGGCCGAGGCCCCAGGCCGCGAGCACGGGCGAGAAGAGGACCGAGAACGCCAGGTAGCTCGAGAGCGCGCGCTTGCCCATGGCGGCGATCATCGTCACGCCCGCGCTGCCGCGCCATCCATCGGAGAGGCCGTGGGCGAGGAGGGTGAAGATCGCGGCGTACCCCAGTCCGCCGAACAGCCCGGTGATGTTCTGCACCATGTAGAGCAAGCCGGTCATGACCAGCAAATCATCGGGCAGGTTGATCAGTTCGAGATGGCCGAGGGCGGACGGCAGGCCGCCGAGCCAGCCGATCGGAATGCCGATGGCGGCCACGGCAGTGAGAAGCGTGAGGTGTCGTGCGGGTTCTTCGAGTATTCGGCGCCGCGCCGCCCACATGCCGAGCAGGAGCGCTGCGTGGAACGAGAACCCCAGCAGTCCGCCCATCAACGTCACGAGAAGCCAGGTGTTCAGGCGCACGCCGATGGCGGCGATCGGATCGGTGAGATCAGCCGCATACGCCTCGTAGCTTCGAACCGGATCCGGCGCTTCGCCGGCCATGAACGCCATCGCGGTCAGGAGAACGATGACCATCAGCAGACCCACGGCCGCGCCGGCGGCGATGAGCAGTGTTCGCGGTGATCGGCGGATGAAGATTGCGCCGAGGATCAGACTCATCACGCCGTACGCGCCGAGGATATCGCCGGCCATGAAGAGCGCTGCATGCACGAAGCCGATGAGGATCAGCCAGAGACTGCGCCGGCGGAGGATGGCGACGGCCCGGCGCGGCTCCATGCCGGCGCGGGTCTGGCGAAGGTACACCATCATCATGCCGTAACCGAACAGAAACGCGAAGAGCGGAAAGATGCGCATGTCGAGGCCGACGATCATGAGGAACTGCGCGGCCCGGTCGATCGGGCCGCCCTCGGCAGGGTGCCAGCCCGTCGGGCCATACTCCGCGGCGAAGAGGTAGAACGTCGTATTGGAGATGACGATCAGCAGCAGCATCAGGCCGCGCGCGAGATCCG
>SKZB01000228.1 GCA_007127615.1 Phycisphaerales bacterium
CGCGGGGTACAAGTCCCGAACCGGTCGATCGGGGACATTCGGGTTTCGAGTTTGCTCAGTAGTCGCGCAGCGTCCGCTCGATCGTCCGCCTCGTGCGGTCGTTGTCGGTCTGGTCCAGCAATCTCTGGAGCCAACCGCGGACGTGCTGAGCCCCCAGGCGCCGCGCGAGATGAGGCGCGAGCCGCCGGGCATCGACTTCGGGCATGGATGAACGAACCGCGGCCTGCAACTGGAGCAGCGTATCTTCGTCGCTCACCGACCCTAACCGCGGCGTCATCAGGTGCCAGAGCATCGTCTGCAGAGACTCATCACGAGTTGTGCTTTCGGACCACGCGCGGACGAACTCATCGTTCGCTCTGGCCCGAAAGAGCGGGCCCAGCGCGGCCGGCGCCGCGGCTTCGGCCTGGCCTTGCCGTTGCGCCATGCGCCAGATCTGAATCGCCAGATCATCACGCCCGATGAGCGCGAGACGGCGAATGACATCGGCGTACTGATCACCGGTCGCGTTTTCATCCAAACCGCGCATGGCCTCACGAACATCTTCGCGCACGTTCCGACCGCGATCTTCGGCTTCGGGATCAATGCGGTCCGGCGGGAGTCGATCGGGCGGCACGGCGAGCATGAGGGGATCGCCGATCGTCTGAACTTTCCACGGGCGGGCAAACTGGTGCTGACCGGCCCAATGGCGCGCCGCAACGATGAGCGGCACATGGTTGATCATTCGATCGTGCAGAATGTTGGGAGGAATGAACGCGCTCAGGTACGGCTCCTGCACCGAGCCGATGTAGGCATACGCGCCGTGGTTGAGAAACCGGCCGGCCACGGTGTGGCGCGATTCCGGTTGGCGCGCCGACCAACTGTGTGTGAAGTGAACCGCCGCCGGATGGTTCAGGATCGGAACATCCACGGTCCAGAGTTGGTCATCGAGGGTGTGATAGAAGTTGGCGTTCCCGCGTGAGTTGACGTTGAGCAGGTCGGGATTGATCCCCCCGCCGAGCGTATTCATCCAGGCCGCAGCGCGGAACTGCGGACCGGCCAGGTGTGAGACGTCGTAGCCGTGCTCCTTCAATTGATCGGCGGCGGTCTGCATGTCGAACTGCGCGAAACCGCCTTCGGCGGGATAACCGTTGGCAAGCCAGACGTTCGTTCGCGGAAGAAAGAGTGAGCACATCGCCATGTACGCACTTCGGGTTTCATCACCGAAGATCCAGCCGACGAACCCGTAGCGCGTGCCGTCATCGTGCCGCGCGAGCCAGTCGGTGACCGCGGACGGATTGCCGTCGCCGCCTTCGGCCTGGGGGAGGTTGACCCGGCCGGCCATGTTGCGGCAGATGGTGAAGGTGAGCACGCCTTCCTCGAGCGTTTCCCACGGGTAGCCGGAGGCCGCTGCGATCGCACGAAGCTGTTCCGCCAGCGGCGCGACCCGATCCCGGTCGACGAGATGGTTCGCGCGGCCAAAGTCACCATCGACAAAAGTAAGCGGCTGCAGCCGTCCGGACGCCAGCGCAATCGCCGCCGGCCAGGCGGAATCGCTCGCGCTGGTCATGACGATGCCCGGCGGGATGTAATCGTTCTGGCGAAAGATCGCGGAGGCATCGACGCGACTCGGATCGCCCCCCATCGCGCGGACATGCGTCTCGCGCAGCAGCGTCTCCAGTTCGTCTCCCGCGGGCAGGTCTCCCACGGATTCGCGTTCGACGATCACCGCGGGTCGAAACCGCCGAATGAACTGCGCCGCATATCGATCGTCCGCGATGAGGACGGGCCAGCGGCCGCGCGACGACCAGCGCGCAATCTCATCCAGATAGGTCGCGCCGTCCGGAGCCAGCACGACCTGGTCCACGATCGGCACGGACTGGTCGACCATCCAGACGCGCAGCCCGAGTTGAACCGCCCACGGCAGATCGCGAAAGGACCGTTCATCGTCGGCCAGGGCCGCGGCGGGCCACGTGCCGAAAAGGAGGAACAGAGCGAACAGGACCGTTCCGAACGGGCGTTGATTCATGCGCCTAGCGTAGGCGTCAGCCGGAAGGCTGGCGATTTCGGGCTGGTGTTTCATGCGCTTCTCTCCCGGCAATCGACCGGCCGGAGCACTCTGAATTATCCGAGCACCCGCCGGATGGGGTTGAGAATCACGTTATCCCTTCCGGGAACAATGATGTCCGCAATTTCGATCGCTTCACGGAAAGATTCCTGGGCCTGTTCAACATCATCGCAATCCGGCAGCACCTTGCCCTCTTCCATGTGCTCGTGAGTGGCAATGGTGTCACCGGCGATGAGAATCGTCATACCGGGCAGCGGTAACAGCAGGCCGCAGCTGCCGCGGGCAAACCCGGGAAGGGGAAAGAGATCCACGCCTTGGACGAGTTGGTCCGGTGCGGGTTCCATTCGTTTGAGGATCTGCTGCTCGCGCCGGCCGAACTCGATCATCTCGTCATCATCCGACAGTTCGGCTTCTTCGGCATGGCGCCGTTGCGACTGAATCGCCACTTCCAGTTCCGGTTCGTGGGCGTACCAGATCGCACCGGGGAACGCGCCAATCGCGCGACGCCGTTCCGGTTCGAAAGATGTCAGAAACACATGCGTGACTTCTTCGGGCTTGACGTTCGCGCGTTCACCCAGTCGCGCGACCACCGCGGACTCGGGCAGCGAGGGGTCCACCAGGATGTTCGCCTCCCCGGCCGAGATCAACGTGGTGGTCGCGTGACCCGTGCGCACGGCATGCCGCTCGTTCCAGAGCGGATGAGCGGAGAGGGCACCAATGGAGATAACGCGGTAACTGATCATGAGCGTGCTTCAGACGTGGAACCATATGCGATCATTGACGTTTGAAACGGACTTGAGACGGCACGGGCGAACGTCCGCCACTTCGTTCGATCAATCGACCTGTTGATCCCGGATCAGCCGGCTCAGCGGACCTTCCGGATCATCGCGTTTCTCGCGCAGGCGTTCGATGACGATCCGAGGAATGATCCCGGCGAGGCGATCGAGGTCGCCACCCAGGCCGGCGATCTGCCGGATCAGACTTGAACTGGTAAAGGCGTAGGTCTCGCCGGTGACGACGAAGACGGTTTCGATGTCCGCGACCTGCCGGTTGGCGATGGCGATCTGGGTCTCGCTGGCGAGATCGGTGATGTTTCGAATGCCGCGGACGATGGCGCAGGCGTGGTTCTCGCGCGCGAAATCGACGGTCAGTCCGGTATACGATTCCACGCGCACCGGTGCGCCGTGGGGCTCGGCATCGAGCAAATCCTCAACGAGTTCCCGGACGATGGCGAGGCGTTCCTCAAAGCTGAAAACCGGCTGTTTATCGGGGTTCTGCCCGATCCCGAGGACCAAACCGTCAAAGAGCCGACGGGCGCGCCGAAGCACATCCATGTGGCCGAGGGTGATCGGATCGAACGATCCGGCGTAGACGGCCATGTGTTGAACATTCTCGGACGGGGCATCACGCTCGTTCATGTCGGGCATTGTACGGCGGCGAATGTCC
This sequence comes from Phycisphaerales bacterium, assembly GCA_007127615.1. Taxonomy (GTDB): domain Bacteria; phylum Planctomycetota; class Phycisphaerae; order Phycisphaerales; family SM1A02; genus SKZB01. The sequence goes on from SKZB01000228.1 coordinate 3,491, forward strand.
GATGGTGCCCGGCCAACCCGCTCCAGGTTCTCCAGAGCGAACATTCGGCGGCAGGCCGGCGGAAACGAACCCGAAGGGCTTTGAGATGCGGCATCTGAATCGGATAGTGATTCAGGTCAACGGTCCCCCCTTGGTTTGGTCTCGGTCGGTCTGCCTCCCCGGCCGAGACCTTTTTTCTGCGGCGGGAAGAGAGAGTTCTCGACCCCACCGGGAAAAGGGTCGCGGACGGTTTCGACCGTCCGCGACCTGGTCAGGGATCTGCCTGGCCGAATCAATCGTTCCCATCAGGCGCCGGCGGGAACCGGGAAATCAATTTCGGTCTCGTTGATGTGATTGTAGAGATTGGTGAACGTGATCACGCTCAGTCCGGCCACGATCTCGATCACGGCGGCATCGGTGAAGCCGGCTTTCCGGAATTGTTCGAGTTGGTCGTCGGTGACGAAACCGTTGGTCTCGAGAACGGCGGTCACGAAATCGATCAGCGCCTGCTGACGCGCATCGCTGCTCTCACCGCGCCGGATATTGAGAGTGTCATCTTCGCTCAGCCCGGTGCCCTTGGCAATCTGCGTGTGCGCGGCGGTGCAGTAATCGCACTGGTTCTTTTCGCTGGCGACGAGCGCGATCACTTCGTGTTCCTGGTCCGTGAGTTCGCCGGACTTGATGTTCTGCATGTATTCCAGAAACGCCTTGAGCACCGCCGGATTGACGGCCAGCCCCTTGAAGATGTTGATCTGCTTGTCCTTGAGCGGACCGTTGAGCA
>SKZB01000405.1 GCA_007127615.1 Phycisphaerales bacterium
CCCGCCCCCGGGTAACTCACAAGCCCCGAGGCATTCGAGAGTCCGCCGAGACAACTCGTCCCGGCCGGCACATTCGGATGATTGGAACAGTCCGACGTACAGATGGACTGCGCCGACGCGGGACCGGCACTCAGAAACAGCGCAGCCATCACCGCGCCGCAGATCAGATCGCGCCCATCGCGGGAGCCGGACCGGCGCCGGGGCCGTTTGAAACGGATCTCGAAGTTCATGAGAAGTCTCCTTTTCGAAATGTGAACGAGGGCAGCCCGGGCGTTTCGTGGCGCGGCCCCACTTCAAAAGCGCAAAGCGAAATCCGTGAATCACCGGGGCGGAGATTTTCAATTTTTTTCTTCCTGCGCCCCGGCGGGCCGGGTCAGAACGCCCCCCAACTTCTCCTGCCCACCGCACTTGCGGTACGATCCGGATATGTCTACGACCACCACCGACCAAACACCTCCCGCCGCCGTCAACCACCTCCTGGCCGGGAAAACCCCCGTCGGCACGACGGTGACGCTCCGCGGCTGGGTGCGCACGCGACGCGACTCCAAGGCGGGGCTGTCCTTCATCAACCTGCACGACGGCTCCAGCTTCGACCCCATCCAGGTCGTCGCGCCGAGCGCCCTGCCCAACTACTCAGGCGAGGTCGCCAAACTCACCACCGGCTGCTCGATCATCGTCCGCGGCGAACTCGTCGAATCGCAGGGCAAGGGTCAGACCGTCGAGGTGCAGGCCGAATCGATCGAGGTCGTCGGCTGGGTCGATGATCCCGACACGTATCCGGTCTCGGCGAAGCGGCACTCCTTCGAATACCTGCGTGAGGTCGCGCACCTCCGGCCGCGCACGAACACCTTCGGTGCCGTCGCGCGGGTGCGGCACTGCCTCGCGCAGGCCGTCCACCGCTACTTCCACGAGAACGGTTTCTACTGGATCCACACGCCGATCATCACCGCCAGCGACACCGAAGGCGCGGGTGAGATGTTCCGCGTCTCCACGCTGGATCTGGCCAACCTGCCGCGCAACGAGCAGGGCGGGATCGACTTCACGAAGGACTTCTTCGACAAGGAAGCGTTCCTCACCGTCTCCGGCCAGCTCAACGTCGAAACGTACTGCCTGGCGCTCTCAAAGGTCTATACCTTCGGACCGACCTTCCGCGCGGAGAACTCCAACACCAGCCGACACCTCGCGGAGTTCTGGATGATCGAACCCGAGATCGCCTTTGCGGACCTCGAAGAGAACGCGAAGCTGGCCGAGGACTTTCTGAAGTACATCTTCCGCGCGGTGCTCGAGGAGCGCGCCGATGACATGGGCTTCTTCGCGCAGCGGATCGAAAAGACCGCCATCGAACGGCTGGAGAAGTTCATCGATGCCAGTTTCGAGCACATGGACTACACCGAGGCGGTGGAGATCCTCGGGAAAGCCGCCGGCGACGGCCGGGTCAAGTTCGAGTTTCCCGTCGAGTGGGGCAGCGATCTGCAGTCCGAACACGAGCGCTACCTGACCGAGAAACACGTCGGCCGGCCGATCGTCGTCAAGAACTATCCGAAGGAGATCAAGGCGTTCTACATGCGGCTCAACGACGATGAGAAGACCGTCGCGGCGATGGATGTGCTCGCCCCCGGAATCGGGGAGATTATCGGGGGAAGTCAGCGTGAGGAACGGCTGGACGTGCTCGACCGGCGCATCGACGAGATAGGGCTGGAGAAGGACGCCTACTGGTGGTACCGCGATCTGCGCCGCTACGGCTCGGTGCCGCACGCCGGCTTCGGTCTCGGCTTTGAGCGCACGATCCAGTACGCCACCGGCATGGCGAACATCCGCGATGTGATTCCATTCCCGAGAACACCCGGCAACGCGGAGTTCTAACCGATTGCTTAGGAATCAACGGCGAACGAGTACTCGGGCTGCAGGTTCGAAGCAATCAATCTGGTCATGGGCCATGCTCCGCCGGACCAATCACCGATCGCACCCCGAACGCGGCTGGAAAAGGATGGACGTTTTCCCATTTTCCGTTGGATGATCGGCCGCGTGCACTATATTGATGCTCAGTGGCGGATCATGATGGCGCGCCCGAAGGCGCGGCCAGAATCGTGAAATGTGGATCATCACATACAAAAAACGAATAGAGGAGGAATGTCATGTTGAACCGGAGTAAGCGTCCTTCGAGCGGCTTCTGCCGCTGCGCTCTTGTCCTGTCCGCAACCCTGGGCCTCGGCGCGCTCACCGGTCCCGCAACGGCATCGGACTTTGAAGTGTCGATCCTGATTCAGGATGGCGACACCCTGCCCGACGGCCTGGGAACCGTCTCGAACGTCAACGATATCTCGGTGAATGACAACGGCGATTGGATCGTGGATGTCTCCCTGACCGGCGGCTCGACCAACCGGGCCCTGATTCTCAACGGCGACGTCTGGCTCGCCCACGGCGATCCGATCGACCCCAACGACACGGTCTCATCCGTCGCCAACCAGCTCAAAGCGCTCAACAATCAGGGCGATGTGACCTTCCGGCCGACGCTCGATCAGAACGGCTCCGGCGTCTACCTCAACTTCACGCCGCTCGTACTGCTGAACGACATCATTGACTCGGACAAATTCGCGCCGAATTCGAACTACGCCGGCTTCTTCCGCTCGCGCGTCACCGACGATGGCGATGTTCTTGCGCTGGTCACGATCAGCGACAGCGTGCTCGGATCCCGCCGCACGTTCGTCTGGCTCACGATCGATGAGCGTACCGGCGAAGTCACCGAGGACGTTTTCCTGACGCGCTTCGACGACGCGCCGGGCACCGAGCCCGGCGTGGAGATCAATAACATCAACTCCAACCCGTCCACGTTCAACATCAATGCGGACGGTGATGTTCTGTTCTCCACCACGCTGAGCGGAACCCCCACCGAGACCAACGGCGGGCTCTACTACAACGACACGCTCGTGGTGCGGAAAGGTGATGCGTCTCCCATCGCCGGTTCGGACTACTCCAACATCGGCAGCAGCGCGACGCGGGTCGATCTCAACAATTTCGGCGACTACATCTGGCTGTCGCAGCTCACCAACCAGCCCACGGACACCAACCAGGGCATCTTCCGCAACAACATCTTTACCGACGGCCCGGACGAAGTGATCATTCAGCGCGGTGATCCGGCACCGGGGATTCCCGGCACCAATGTGACGCTGTTCGGTACCGGCGTGCAACCCCGGATCACGGACAACGGCGATGTGCTCTTCTACGCGCGGCTGGACGGCGATGCCGATCTCAATCAGGCGCTCTACCGAAACGACCAGGTCATCCTGCGCAAGGGTGAAACGACGATCGATGGCAACCTGATCACCACCGTCTGCGGAACGACCGCTTCAAGTAACGGTATTGCTCAGACCCTCGATGCCAGCAACAACGGCGACTTCGCGATCGTTCGCGTTCGATTCGAGAACGGCAACCGGGCCGCCCTGCTCATCGACTTCACGGATGATCCGAAATGCCCGCTGGGCGATCTGAACTGCGACGGCGTGGTCAATGTGTTTGACCTGCTCATTTTGCTCGAGAACTGGGGCACCTGCCCACCCGCCGGTGAATGTGTTGGCGATCTCAACGATGATGGCGTCGTCAATGTCTTCGACCTGCTCATCCTCCTCGAAAACTGGGGGTAACTCCGAGCTCAACGGCCGGCCCACCCTCTCGCCGCGCAATCAACGAAATCGAATTCACCCAGGCGGCCTCCCAAGTGGAGGCCGCTTTTTTTTGAGGCGCTTCCGGAAATCCGTGTAAGTCGCCGGGGCGAGGTTGGGGCTCAACCCGCCGAGATGGAAGGAGATGCCGGAGCGGAACCGTTCGCAGTTGCGGTCGCCGCACGCGATGCGTCTGACGCGCTGGATATTGGCGTTGATCGAACTTGGCGTTGATCGACTCAGCACCGGCATTTCAGTCACAGATTGCTCGCCTTCGTCAGACGATCGTCGCCTTCATGCTTTAGCTGATGATGCTCGTCCCGACGAACCTTGTCCACCGCTTCACCCCGATGCTGCGCCACATGGAACTTGTCGAAGGCGATCTTCATCGCACCAACGTACTGCGCCGCCGCCCTGATGTGGCGGCGTAGCGCCACGCTCCCTTAAGAGGCCCTTCAGGAATCTGCGCAAGTAACCCGCACGGATGAGAGCTTCTCAGCAAAGGCATGAAGGCACGGAGCCACGGAGGCACGAAGGGCGGCGGTCAGTCTGGTTCCTCGCCGCTTGTCGCTCG
>SKZB01000222.1 GCA_007127615.1 Phycisphaerales bacterium
AATCACTCCCGCCGGACGTCTTGCAGATCATCCACGGCGCCGACGGCCAGGGCAAAGCCCTGGTCGAGGCGGAGGTTGATCTGATCGCCTTCACCGGTTCGCGCGAAACGGGAAGCAAGATCATGCAGGCCGCCGGCGGCGGACTCAAGCGCCTTGTGCTCGAGTTGGGCGGCAAGGACCCGTTGATCGTGATGGAAGGGGCGGATATCGAGAAGGCCGCGGAGTTCGCCGCGCGCAACAGCTTCCGCAATGCGGGGCAGGTCTGCGTGAGCACCGAGCGCATTTACGTGGATGACCGGATCGCCGATCGGTTTCAGGAAGCATTCATTCGTCACACGCAGGGGATGAAGGTCGGCAGCGGATTGGAAGAAGACACGAAGATCGGCCCGATGATCAGCGCCCGACAGCGCGATCACGTGTTGAGTCAGGTGAAGGATGCGGTCAACCGCGGCGCGAAGGTAGCGTACGGCGGAGAGGGGCACCACGATCAGTTCGTCATGCCGACGATTCTGACGGAGGTGAATCACACCATGCCGATCATGCGTGACGAGACGTTCGGCCCGGTGGCGTGCGTGGCGCGGTACGCGAACCCCGATGAAGCGGTGGAGCTGGCCAACGACACGCCGTTCGGCCTCGGCGCGGTGGTGTTCGGGCCGGACGAGCAGGCCGAGCGGGTCGCGCGGCAGCTCGATGCGGGGATGGTCGGCATCAACAAGAGCTGCGGCGGGGCGGCCGGTTCCCCCTGGGTCGGCGCGAAGCAGTCCGGCTTCGGCTATCACAGCGGCAAGGCCGGCCACCGCCAGTTCACCCAGACGCGCGTTGTCAGCCGGCCTCGGGGGTGAGCGTCTCCGCGCGACGGAGAACGAAGGCGCCGGCGGGTGAATGGTGGTAGCATTGACCGGTCCGTGCTCGCCCCTTGTCTTCAGTATCGTCTTCAGCTTCGCCTTGGTCAGATGTTTCTGAATCGTCTGGCGCGGAAACGAAGATGCGATAGTCCTCACCGGGAGAAACGATGTCCCAGACCGCGACCGACAAGCCCCATCAGGATCTTAAAACGCTTCCGCCCAACGGCTACGTGGACGGCGTGTACTCGATCATCAACCCGCAGCTCGGCACGACGCGCGCGGGGAAGCCGTTTCTCAAGTGTCTGCTGCGCGATGCGAGCGGCGAAGTCGCGGCCCGGCAGTGGACCGTCGATGAGAATGTCTTCCCCGACCTGCAGGCCGCCGGGTTTGTCTGGATCGCCGGCCACACGCAGGTCTACAACGAGCAGGTGCAGATCATTCTCGAGCAGATCAAACCCGTCGAGGTCAGCGACGAGGAGATCGCCAAGCTTCTGCCGACGACGAGCCGGAACATCGATGAGATGTTCAGTGAGGTGACCGCGCTGCTCGAATCGATCGTGCACCCGGCGATGCAGAACCTCGCGCGGACGTATCTCAACGATGAAGAGATGATGAACCGGTTCAAGCGGGCCCCCGCCGCGATGAGCCTGCACCACGCGTGGATCGGCGGCCTGCTCGAACACACACTGCAATTGATGAAGCTCGCCGACCGCATGCTGCCGCTCTATCCGCAGCTCAATCGTGACCTGGTGATCATGGGATTGTTCCTGCACGATCTCGGCAAGGTGTACGAGCTGTCGTGGGAAAAGGGCTTCGATTACACCGAGGACGGCAACCTCGTCGGACACATTGTGCGCGGCACGATCGTGCTGCAGATCAAGGCGGCGATGGCGGCGAAACAGGGGGAGAAACTGCCCGGCCCCGCGCTGCGGGTGTTGCAGCACATCATTCTCAGTCACCACGGCGTACCGGAATTCGGCGCGGCGAAAGTGCCCGCCACGCCCGAAGCGATCTTCATCTCCCAGCTCGACAATCTTGAGGCGAAGACGACCATGGCCCTTACGCACGCCCGGCCGGATGAGGCCGGCACGGTCGAGTCGGCGGCTCATTTTACCGACAGGATCTGGGCGCTCGATACGCGCCTGTACCGTCCCGATCCGCTGCTGGCCGAAGAGCTGTAGTGGTTCGCGGCGCGAGATCCGGCGGTCATCCAATGATGGCGGCGCTTACGATCGACGCGATGAAGTACGCCGCGAACCCGAGCGCGAGCTGCCCGAGCAGTTGAATCGCCGCGAGCACGAGAGCGCGCCTTTCCGCCAGGGTGATGATCTCCACCATCCACGTTGAGAACGTGGTCATCGCGCCGAGCAGTCCGCCGGCGAGAATCGTAAACCAGCACGAACAGAGCAGCCCCGACGCGACGAGCGGGCTGAGCAAGCCGAGTGCGCCGCTGCCGGGCAGGTTCACCAGCCACGTGCCGCGTGGCAGGGCGCCGGGATCGGCACGCGTGACGAGCGATGAGAGGACCAGGCGGAGCGCAGCGCCGAGTCCGCCGGCAACGGCGGTGAGGGTGATGAGCAGGGCGGGGCTCATGATTCCTGCCGCCTCCGAGGTTCCGGCCCATGAGCGGGTGATGAACCCGCGCGGGTCGAATGAAGTCGGCGGCCGAGCCGAAAACCGAGGGCCGCGCAGAACAGCCCGCCGACCACACTGCCCGCGGCGTAGAGTCCCGTCAGCGCCGGGGCATTGTCCGCCAGGATCGCGCTCTCGCCGATCAGCGCGGAAAAGGTCGTGAACGATCCAAGCACCCCCGTGGCCAGGAATGCCCGCGCTTCCGCCGAAGCGCGCCGGGGCGTGAGCAGATACACCAGCAGCCAGCCGAGCAGAAACGAGCCGGTGAGATTCTCGGCAAAGGTCGCCCAGGGAAAGTGCGCGGCGTCCCAAGGCAGCGCGGAATTGACCCCGAGTCGCGCGAGGGACCCCAGGGCCCCGCCGAGCGCGGTCAGCAACAATAGATGGAGTCTCGGAAGTCGTCCCGGGCGGGGCCGAAGACCGGCGGGGGAATCGGCCGCAGTGTCGGCGGTCGGCGTGGTCGGTGGCGAAGACATGGACGAAGTATCGGTGGGTTCGGCGGGCCCGCCAAGTCGTGGGGCTTTATGCGCGAGAAATCCACGATTCGACTTCATCAGGCGGGAATGTGAATCATCGACGCCCAACGAAGCGAAAACATCCTCGGAACAATTGGCACGTGGAAAGGTTTATGTAGGGGTCCACTGCCTTTGCCTCGGTCGACTCGCTGGCCCGGCCGGTCTAGACTCTGAATCGGTTCTGTTCAGTATTTGTCAAGGAAATGCGTATGTCCACGGTTGATCCGAAACCCCGCCGTACCGCCGGTACTTCTGACGCCGACGCCTCTCAAGATTGTGCCCCGCGCGTCCTCATCGGCATTCCGGTCTATAACGAGGAAAAGTACGTATCGACGGTCCTCAGCGAGGTGCGGAAGTTCGCGCCGACCTGCGGCGGTATTCTCGTCATCGACGACGGCTCGACCGATTCCACACCGATGAAGCTGGCCGAGCAGCATGTGGAAGTCATCCGTCACGCGGAGAACCGCGGCTACGGGCGATCGATGCAGGACATGATGCGATGGGCGAGTTTCGACGGGTACGACTGGCTGATCACGATGGACTGCGATGAACAGCACGAGCCGGCCGCGATCCCGAACTTCCTCGAGCGGATCCAGGCCGATACCAGTGATGTGATCTCCGGCAGCCGGTACCTCGCGAACACGCCGCTGGACGATGCTCCGCCGCAGGATCGGCGGACGATCAACCGCACGATCACCGATGAACTGAACCAGCGCCTCGGGCTGTCGATCACCGATTCGTTCTGCGGCTTCAAGGCGTACCGGGTCAGTGCGTGCGAAAGAATATCGCTCGACATCGATGGTTACGACTTTCCCATGCAGTTCTGGGTTCAGGCCGCGGCCGGCGGATTGCGCACCGAAGAGTTGGCGGTCCGTTTGATCTACAACGATCCCTCGCGCAGTTTCGGCGGGCCGCTGGATGTCGCCGAATCGCGCCTGGCGCACTACCGCGCGACACTGTACCGGGAGATTCGCACGTGCGCGGATCGGCTGCCGGCGGCGGCGCTCGAGGGCGTCGTGCCGGATGAATCGGTCTGTTCGCAGCGATGAAACGAATGCCCGTTCGAGTGCCGGCTTGAAGACCGGTTTGAGAAGCCGGCTCAAGTGCCAGCTCAGTTTCCGGCGTGGCCCGACGCAGGCGTGGCCCGACGATGGAGCCCGCGGCCGGCCGGGCGAATGTGATCGGGATCATGCATGATGACTTCGGCTGTGTTCGTCGAACCCGCGATTCATCG
>SKZB01000374.1 GCA_007127615.1 Phycisphaerales bacterium
CGTCGCCTGAAGGAGCACGTCGAGCGCCTGCAGAATGAGCTCGATCGTGACGCCTCGAACCTGGAGGAAACCGTCGAGCAGCGACTGAGCGAAGTGGTCGCGCGAGCCGAAGCGATGGCCGCCGGTGACCGGGCCGCGCGCCGACAACATCGGTAATCGCAGCGCAACGAACGCACTCCAAGACGGCATTTTCCACCGTCCGAGTCCTCGCGGCCGATAGGGACTTCGGACGCCCATGGCCGCCTCGCCCGCCCCATCCCGACCGCCATTGCGCTCCGGCCATCCCGCCTCGCCGCCGCGGCGCTGGCGCGTGAACGTCGGTTTCTGCGGCGTGATCGTCCTGTTGATCATGTTCTCACTCTGCCTCGGATCGCTGCCGTGGACCCTGGCGACGCTCTCCGCGGGGGCCCCGGAAACGGATGCGGCGACGCCCACCGGAATGCAACCGCGCCGCTATGCCGCCACGCAACTCGAAGGCGCGCTGCTCCCCCCGATCTGGGCCCCCCACACCGAAGATGAACGCGCCCGGCGCATCGAAGCGGTCGAAGCCGGTTCGCCGCTGCCGCGCTACCTTTTCGGCAGCGACCAGCTTGGCCGCGATCTTCTGGCCCGCCTGCTGCTGGGCGGCGCCATCTCCCTCACCATCGGAATCCTGGCCGCGCTCATCGCCGTCATCATCGGCACGCTCTACGGCGCGCTGGCCGGCGCCAGGGGCGGGCGAGTCGACGCGGTGATGATGCGTCTGGTGGACATCTTTTTCGGGCTGCCGACGATTCTGCTGGTGGTCCTCTTCGCCGTGGCGGTGGACGGTGTGTTCGAGCGTCTGGACGCGGCGGGACGCGAAAGCGTGCTGGCCGGTCTGGGCGAGCACCGCGGGCTCATCAACCTGCTGACGCTGTTCATCGCCATCGGGGGCGTCAGCTGGCTGACGATGGCGAGGGTCATTCGCGGTCAGGTTTTGAGTCTGAAAGCGCGGCCCTTCATGGAGGCGTGCCGCGCGCTGGGCATACCACCGCACCGCCAGTTCTTCCGGCATCTGCTGCCGAACCTGCTCGGGCCGATCATCGTCTACGCCACGCTCGCCGTACCGGCCGCCATTCTCACCGAGTCGTTTCTGAGTTTTCTCGGGATCGGGGTGCGCGAACCGCTGCCGAGCTGGGGGAATCTCGCGGCGGCGGGGCTGAACGAGCTGAACCTCGTCCGGTCGCGCTGGTGGATGCTCTTCTGGCCGTGCCTCATGATCGCGCTCACGCTTCTGGCGCTGAACTTTGCCGGCGAAGCGTTGCGCCATCGGTACGATCTGCGCCGGGTCGAGCGCGCGAATCGCGCGTGAGCACCCAGGCGGATCCGGCGCTCCGGGACCATGCCGCCACGGAGTTCTGCGGTAGGATGCCCGGATCAGAACCAGTCCGTCCGACCACCCATTCACACGTCTGAGATCCATTCAAGGAGAATTCGGCCATGCCGTTGATCGAAGAGGGAAAGAAAGCGCCTGCGTTCACGCTGAAGGATCAGAACGGGGAGAAGCACGCGCTGAAGGACTACGCCGGCCGCCCGGTCGTGCTGTACTTTTATCCCAAGGATGACACCAGCGGCTGCACGAAGGAAGCGTGTCAATTCCGTGACCTTTTGCCAAAGTTCGAAACATCGGAAGCGGTGATCTTCGGCGTCAGCCCGGACGATGAAGCGAGCCACGCCAGGTTTGCCGGCAAACATGATCTCAATTTCACGTTGCTGGCGGATGTGCCATCGGAGGACGGCCTGCCCGGAGTCTGCGACCAATACGGCGTGTGGCAGGAAAAGAACATGTACGGACGAAAGTACATGGGTGTCGCGCGCACCACCTACCTGATCGGCCCGGATGGCAAGGTCAGGCGGCGGTGGGACAAGGTGAAGGTGCCCGGCCACGCCGAGGCCGTCCTCGAGGAAGTGAAGGCTGGGGGGAAGTAAGGAGTGACGAAGAAAGGCACGGAGGTACGGAGGAGGAGCGACGAAGCGACGAAGCGACGGAGGGACGAAGGGATGGGGAGAGCGGGTGAGGAATCTCTGGGTCGGAGAATGTCTGAAGGGTGCCATGCTTCGTCCCGTCAGGGCGAAGCATGCGGTCCGCGACGGTCGTCCGGTGCAGCCCGCGTTTCCGGCCCACGGTGACGCCCGCATGCTTCACGCGGCGCGATGAAGCATGGCACCCGCCCCTTCGTCGCTTCGTGCCTCCGTGCCTTGCGCACCCTCTGCGTCAATCGGTATCGGGCGTCTTCTCGCGCCCCGGTTTCTTCGGCCGGCGCAGAATCGCATACGCCACGTGCGTCACGCAACTGTTGATCCGCTTCAGGTGCGTCAGGAGATCAAGATGGATCGCGCTGGTTTCGTGTGATTCCTGGAGCCCCTGGTTCAGCCGCGCAAAGTGTTTGTCGCGCAGCTCCTGCTCCATGCCGCTGACGTTCTCCTTGTGGCGCAGAAGCTGTTCGGCAAGTTTGGTGTCGCGCTGCGCGAAGGCGGTCTCCGAGATCAGCAGGTTTTCGCCGATCTTCCGGTGAAACTCATCCAGCTCCTCCATGCCGCTTTTGGAGAAGTACGCCCCGAGCCGGATCTTCTTCTTGACCAGCTCGACGATGTTCTTGTCGATGATGTCGCCGATCGTTTCGAGTTCGCTGAGGTACCGGAGCTGGCGAAGCTGTTCATCGGCATCTTCACCCTCGATGTCTTCCTTGATGGAACGGGTCAGGAACTTCTTGATCGCGGCGTCGAGTTTGTCCACCTGATCGTCCCGCCGACCGACTTCGGCCACCAGCTCCTCATCGTTTTCCTTCATTGCTTTCCAGATGTCATCGAACATCGAACGGACGATCTCCGCGACGCGCATGATTTCCCGGGCGGACTGGCCCATGGCGAGGCGCACATCGTGCGTGGATTGCGGATCGAGATAGCGCGGCTCATCCCGGTCTCCCTGACCTCGCTTCGGCGTGGGAATGAGTTTGTCCAGAATCCGGCTCATCGGCACGACCAGCGGCAGGCCGATGACTGCGATCGCGATGTTGAAGCCGGTGTGAACGCACGCCAGTTTGATCGTCGGTGAGATCGGAATCTCACTCAGCCACACCAGAAGCAGCGGGAGGATCGCCAGGCCGATCAACGCACCGATGAGCTTCAGCGCCAGGTTACCCATCGCCAGCCGCCGGGATTCAAGCTGCGCCCAGCCGAAAATCATCGTTGTCACCGCCAGACCGACGTTCGCGCCGAAGACCGCGGGCACGGTCATGTCGAACCCCACGGCTCCGACGGACAGCAGCCCGATGAGCAGGCCGATCGCCGCGGTGCTGGAATGCGTCACGATCGTCAGCAACGCGGCGAGCAGCATGATGGCGACCGGATAGTTCTCCGCAATGGCGATCAGTCGCCCCAGGTCACCTTCCGGATCGATCTCCGACGGGACCGCCGACTTGATCACCCCGAGGGCGAGAAAGATGATCCCGAGACTGAGCAGGATCTGACCGACGCCGCGAATGCGGTTGCGCGTGAAGTACTGAAACAGAAAGACACCGATCAGAATGAGAATCGGCGCGAACTGATCGAGGTCGAGGGCGACGAACTGCACCATGATCGTCAGACCGATGTTCGCGCCGAGCATCACCGCGAGCATCTGACGGGCGTTCATCTGTCCCGCCTGGACGGCCTGCACGGCGAGCAGAGACATGGTGGTGCTCGATGGCGCGATCGCGCTGACGCCGATCCCGGTCAAAAACGCCCGGCCGGGCTTTTCGCCGGCCCGCTGGACCCAGTGGCCGAGGCGCATACCGAACAGCCGGTCGAGTCCCTTGCGCAGGAACCGAACGCCGAACAGAAGCAACGCGACGCCGCCGGCGATGATGAGCAGTGCGATCATGACCTCCATCCACCACGCGTGAGCACCGGAACGATCGGGAAGCGACCGGCACGGAATGTTTGATTATTGCAAATTTTTCGTTACCCGTGGCGCGTCAGGGCGGTCGGTATCGCCGAAATCATCGATCCGCCGTGTGAACACGCTCGTTCAGTCGCCGAACTTGATCCCTTGCGCGAGCGGCAGGTCATCGCCCCAGTTGATCGTGCACATCTGCCGGCGCATGTACTGCTTCCAGGCATCGGACCCCGACTCGCGGCCCCCGCCGGTGTCCTTTTCACCGCCGAACGCGCCGCCGATCTCCGCGCCACTCGTGCCGATATTGACGTTGGCGATA
>SKZB01000368.1 GCA_007127615.1 Phycisphaerales bacterium
ATCGGCCGATTCCCCCACCGTCGCTCATCGTTCATTGCCCGATGCCGAGTGAGTCGAGCAGCACCATCGCCTGACCGGTATAGCCCCGGCCGAAGAGATTGACGTGGTTGAGAACGTGATAGAGCTGGTAGACCGCCAGGCGCTGATCCACGCGGTCATGGTCGGTGATTTTCGCGGCATACCTTTCATAGACGAGCTGCGAGAATCCACCGAACAGCTTCATCATGGCGATATCCGCCCAACCGTCACCCATGCTCGTGGCCGGATCGATGACCGCGATTTCGGACTGTCCCTCCGAACTCTTGAAGGGCAGCGCATTGCCCGACCAGAGGTCGCCGTGCAGGATGGCCGGTTTGGGCGTGCGCGGCAGAAAGTCATCCAGTCGATCGATCAGCCGCTCGACCCGTTTCGCTTCCGCGTTCGAGAGCCCACCGCCCTCGCGGGCCCGCCGCAGTTGATGCCCGATGCGATGTTGCCGGTTGAAGGTGATCCAGTCGTCGCACCAGTCGTTGGGCTGCGGGGTCGTACCGAGGTGATTGTCCATTCCGAAGCCGTAGCGACTGCCCGCCGGGGCCCGGTGCATCGCCGCGAGCGACTCGCCGAAGCGTGCCCATGCATCATCCGTCGCGCGGGCACGCTCCAGTGACTCCATCACGATCGCCGCGTACCGCTCATCCGAATCGACGGCGAAAACCTCGGGCACCCGCACGGTGCGGGTTTCTGCCAGCGCCCGCAGTGACGCGGCTTCCTCTTCAAACAACCCGCGCTGGGAGGCGCCCGTCAGTTTGACCACCACCTGCGCATCATCCGCCAGGGTCAGCCGCTGGACACGGTGGATACACCCGCCGGAGAGTTCTTCCGCGCGCTTGATCCGATCACACCATCCGCGCTCGGCCAGGATGCCGCGGACGAGGTCCCGCTCGCTCATGTTGAACTTCGCTCGGTCACCAGACGGTCCAGCAGCGCACCACACGCAGCATCCACCAGTTCGAAGACCCGTTCAAACCCGTCCGGGCCGCCGTAGTACGGATCCGGCACCTCCCGGGTCGGCGGATCGGGTAGAGAGTCGAGCAGGAGGGAGAGCTTCGCTTCCGGCGCGCCGATGGCTTTGACGTTCTTCAGATTCGCCCGGTCCATACAGATCAGATGGTCGAAACGCTCGAAGTCATCCGGGTGCACCTGCCGGGCCACGCCGGTGAGTTTGATGCCGTGCTTCTCCGCGGTCTGCTGCATGCGCGGGTCCGCCGCCTCTCCGACATGCCATCCGCCCGTGCCGGCGGAGTCGAGTGACAATCGGTCGATCACGCCGCGTTCATTGGCCTTGTGGCGAAAGATGCCTTCGGCGAGCGGGCTTCGGCAGATGTTGCCCATACAGATAAACAGCACGCTGATCCGGTCGGACTGGCTCATACCGATACAGGATACCACACCCACTTTCAGTCGGGCCGTCGAATCACCCGGTCTGACCCCGATTCGGCGCGAGGGTCGTCGCGCCGGAAGGAGAGGCCCCGCCGCCGGGGGCGGTCCGGGCCGACGCGCGTTGATCCTCCCCGGATCCCTCCGAGCGGGATTTTTCTGCGCCGGCTTCGAGTTTGCGCTGAACCGCCAACATGATCTGCTGGCGGCGGGCGGCCTTGACGGCAATCACACCGATGCAGCCGAAGAGCACAATGGCGATCACGTAGATGAACCGGACGCGCATGCCGGTATGGAGCACCAGCGCTGCGAGCGTGACCCCCACCACCGCAAACATCCCGCTGATGCCATAGAGCGTGAGTACGGCGCTTCGTACGCCCCCGGTCAGCCGCTTGAGCTGGTGATGAATGTGCTGGTCATCACCAGCCGACATGGGAATGCCGGCCAGCCAGCGGCGAATGATGGCCAGCGTGGTGTCGATGATGGGCAGCGCGAAGATAATCAGCCCGGCGAAGACGAGATGAGTCTGCCCCATGTCGCCCAGCATGAGGATGATGACCACACTGATGTAACCCAGCAGCAGACTGCCGCAATCGCCGAGGAAGATGGTGGCCGGATTGAAATTGTGCGGCAGAAACCCGAGTACCGCGCCCAGCAGCGCCAGCGCCAGAACGATCCTCGCGCCCAACAGCGAATCCTGCGCTTCGGCCACACTCAGTGATTCATGTCCCGGGACCATCATCAGACAGACGATCAGCAGGCCGGTGGCGACGATGGCCACCACCCCGCTGAGCAGGCCGTCCAACCCGTCAATCAGGTTGGCCGCATTGCATCCCCCGAGAACGAACATGGCGATCAGGGCCGTTCCGATCCAATAGACGCCGTCGATTTCGATCACGCCGATCGGGGTGGGGATATCAATCAGCAACCCCTCGGCGCCGAAAACCGGGGTCAACACACCGGCCGCGACACGGACACCGACCTCCTCGATCGCCAGTGCCGCCGCCGCGACCAACTGGCCCATGATCTTGAGCCGCGGGTCCCATCCCCACACGTCATCCGCCAGGCCGGTGAATGCGATGGCGACCATGCCGATCACGATCGCGATCGGCACCGGGCGAAAGTTGGCCACCCCGGCATCGAGGTAGAGGTAACTCGCGCCGATGCCAATCAGGACGCCGAAGAACACCGCGACGCCGCCCAGATAGGCCACCGGATACGGATGCGCTTTCCGATCATCATCAGGATGGTCGATGATGTCGAACGCGATGGCCACCCGTCTGATCACGGGCGTGATGAGGAGTGTGATGAGAAAAGCCGCAAGAAACACGTGAACGTAACTGTTGAGCAGATCCATCACGTTCTGCGAAGCCGCGGCCGTGTCGTTCAACGAGGAGAGCGGCTCGATCGAGGCATCAGCGGATTCACTCGCGGGCCGGGTCATGCGCTGCGCTCCATCACGGCTCCGTCACGTCGAATCCATTGCGCCAGATCTCGGATCGTCTGCGGCAGTTCCGTGACGGGTGAAAAACCGACCGCCTCACGAATCCGTGTGAGGTCGGGCTGGCGCAGACGAAGATCTTCAAAATCCGGGCCGAACGCGGTCTCGTAGGGCACATGCTCGATCGGCGAAACGCTTTCGAGGGTGCGCACGACAAGCTCCGCCAGCTCCAGGATCGAAATCGTACGACCGCTGCCGAGATTGAAAACTCGTCCGGCGCACAGGGGGGACGCCATCAGCGCTGTCAGGGCCGGGACGACATCGCGCACATCGCAGAATGAACGGACTTGCTGACCGTCGCCGTAAACCTGAAGCGAATCGCCGCGCAGGGCGGCCCGGACGAAGCGCGGCAGCACCATGCCGTACTCCCCCACCTGACGCGGGCCGACGGTGTTGAAGAACCGCGCGATCACGGCCGGAAGCCCCTGTTCGCGGTGATAGGCCAGCGCCAGGTATTCGTCGATCGCCTTGGAGCATGCATAAGACCAGCGGCTGTAGATCGTCGGTCCGAACACAACATCGTCGTCTTCGGAAAACGGGATCCGGGACGATTTGCCGTACACCTCCGAGGTCGACGCGATCAGAATCGGAGTACGCGTTCGGGCGGCAAACCGAAGCATGGCGGACGTTTCGTGGACGTTCGTCTCGATGGTCTGAATCGGCTGTTCAATGACGAGACGGACGCCGACCGCAGCGGCGAGGTGGTAGATCTCGTCGAAAGTCCCGGGCTCACACCCTTGAATCCCTTCACCGACCGGGGCGTCGATGACTTCGTAACGATCCGACGCAATACCGGTCAGGTTCTCGCGCCGGCCGGTGCTGAAATTGTCGAGAATGACCACCCGGTCTCCGCGCGCCACAAGGTGTTCGACCAGATGCGAGCCAATAAAGCCGGCTCCTCCGGTGACCAGTACGTGGCGCTGTTCGGATTGGGTGTTCATGCCGTACAGTTCCGCTGGTCAGATCCCTTGAAGGCGAGTCCGCGAACCGGTCGAAGCGCCCGGAAGACCGTCAGATATCGGCGTGGCGTCTCCCGGCCGGGAGGCGGGCGGGTGGACATGCCACCCGTCGACTCCACCTCCATCGGTCCTTTGGCGCCGCGCTCAACGCGAAGGCGGCGATGTCGTCAGTCTCCGGTCGACTTCATGAGTCCGGCTCAGCCCTTTCCTTTCTTGGGCGTCTTGGTGTAGGACGCCATCGCCCGATAATTCTGTTTGAAATAACCGCCGGCGGTGCGGCGCGGACGATTGAGCAGGATACCGACGAGATCGCAACGTGCGTCCGAAAGCTGA
>SKZB01000202.1 GCA_007127615.1 Phycisphaerales bacterium
TTCCCTGATTCCGTCCTGCGGGCCGCGGTTGATGCGGAGACCGGCGTGGTGCCCGCGCCGGAGTTGCAGCGCGCCTGGATGGGAGGAGATCAACTTGCCCGCAGAACGATCGATCGCATGACCGCCGCGCTCGGCGTGGCGATTGCGAATACGGTGACGCTGCTCGCCCTGGACCGCGTGGTGATCGGCGGCGGCGTCACCGAAGCGCTGGGTGAGCCGTTTCTCGATGCCATTCGCGCGGTGTTTGATGAGAATGTCTTCCCGGCACGCGGCCGCTCATGCTCGCTGAGTATGACGAAGCTTGAAGCGGATGCGGGGCTGATCGGTGCGGCGCTGCTCGCGCGGACGGAGGGCGGGCCGTGAAGAGTGAACCGCGTTGGCCGGCCGCCGAGCGTTCGTCGTTCGCGCCGGCGATCAGTCGATCGTGATGACTCGTCCCCGGCTGAGCTCGACGATCCGGTCGGCGCGGCCGGCAATCGAACGATCGTGGGTGACCATGACGATGGTGAGCCCGGCGCGATGCTGTTCGGCGAGCAGATCGAGAATCTCCCCGCCGGTATTCTCATCGAGATTGCCGGTCGGTTCGTCCGCGAGGAGGACGCGCGGCTGATTCATCAACGCGCGGGCAATCGCGACCCGCTGCCGTTCCCCGCCGGAAAGCTCCTGCGGGCGGTGTTTGAGTCGATCGCCCAGGCCGAAACTCTGAAGCAACGCTTCCGCACGCCGGTGAATCTCAGGGCGCTTGGCGTGGTAACTGAACCGGGTCAGCCCGACCAGCGCGGGGATGAACGTGTTCTCCAATACGTTCAGCTCCGGCAGCAGGTGGTAGAACTGAAAAACAAAGCCGACCGTTCGGTTGCGATACCGATTGCGCTGTGAACGCGTGCGGCGGTTGATCGGCTCACCTTCGAAGAAAATCTCCCCCCGGCCCGGATCGGATTGATCGAGATCGCCCAGCAGGTGCAGGAGCGTGCTCTTGCCGCAGCCGGACGCGCCGAGCACTGCGATCCATTCGCCCTGCCTGACATCCATCGACGCGCCTTTCAACACGGGAACGTCCACACGTCCCATGCGGTAGGTCTTGTGCACCTCGTGCGCCCGGAGGATGAAGTCCGCACCGGTCGGCGGGGTGGGCGGGGCGGCTGTCGTCGGGGTGGTGCGGCTCGGTTCACTCATAGCGCAGCGCCTCCACCGGATCGGTGTCCGCCGCCTTCGCGGCGGGAATGAACGCGCCGAGCACGCTGAACACGATCGCACCGATCATCGTGACGATCGCGTTGGGCACATCGAGCGTGTTGGGGATCGCATCGAAGTAGTACACGGTCGGATCCCAGACCAGCGTACCACGATGAAGGAGCAGAATGACGCCGAGCCCGAACATGGCGATCGTGCCCAGCGACCACAGCACAATCGGCAGCATGCGCTCGCGGCGTGCCGCGAGGATGGTCATCATGAGCGAGACGACCGCGAACCCGAAAGCGGTGAGCCACGACCAGACCGGCGCATCGCGCCCGATCGCGTCGTGAATGGTATTGACATTGCGGACGATCAGGAAGGCGAGGATGAGCCCGACCACCGATCCGAGCACGCCGATCACCAGTCCGTAGCGGAGGAAGATGAGTGAGATGCCGATGCGCGAACATCCGACGGAGCGCAGAATGCCGATGTCGCGGGTCTTTTCGTGAACGATCGCCCAGAAGATGGTCAGGACCAGTGCCGCGCAGACCACGTAGACGATCGAGAAGAGGATCCGCATGAGATCGCGTTCCTTCTCCACCGGGCCGATGAAGCGCGCCTGGACCTGTTCCCACGTGCGGATGGACAGGCCGAACTCTCTCGCGGGCGGCATGACGAAAAGGTCATCCCGTTCCGCGTATTCCATCACCCACTCGTCGTACAGACGAATCACACGGTCCCGGAGCCGGTCGGGGCTTACCCCGTCCGCAGCGCGGATCAGGATTTTGCTCACCCGCGCCGGGTCGGCGCCGATCACCGTAAACGGATCGTCGGGATCCACGAGTTCCGCTTCATCCAGATGAAGCATGCGCTGGCCGACCTCCAGCGGGATCTTCACTCGAACATCATCGATCTGGAACACGCCGGAGACGAACTCGTTGACGACGGGGAAGATGAAGCTTTCCGGTTCGACCTGTCCGCCGACGGTGCGACTGGGGATCGTTACCAGCGTGACATCGAAAGCCGGCATCCACCAGTAGCCATCACCCATCGGGTGGTAGCCGCCTTCGGGCATCCGCTCGTTGGCCTTCGAGACGTGCATGCCGAGCACAATGCCGGGCCGATCCGAACGGCTGTCGCGGAGCGCCAGTCCGTCCTTCAGAACCTGTGGCGTAAGCTGGCGTCGAAGGTCCCACACCGGCGCGGTCCGGCGCTCATGATCGTCCAACTCGCGCCAGTAAAGCGTGTCGGCGAAGCCGGTGACCCGCGCGAAGCTCTCCGGCTCAATCCCCCAGAACTGAACGTACTCCGATTGCTTGTTGTCGCCCTGCGGGTAGGGCATCTGCAGCATCCCGAAGCTGTCCACCAATGGGGAAGCCGCCTCGCTTTCATCGAGGGCTTCGATGCGTTCGATCAGGTCCTCGTAGTACGGAATCCCCTCCACCGCGAGTTCGATCACCACATCACCCATCAGCGTGCGGCCCGAATCCCGGACCATATCCAGAAACCCGGACATGACCGAGACGACGATCATCACCAGCGCCGCGCACAACGCCACCGCCCCGACCGCAATGAGCGGAATCACACGGGAGGTCAGGTAGCGGTTCGTGAGGACAACGTGGTACATGCTTTGGCGGGAGCCTGGACGCGGATGATAAGGGAAACCGGACCCGGACGGGAGACGCGCAACGTGTGGCCCGGTCCGCCATCGTGACCCGTCGGTTTCATCGGCCATCCCGGCGGATCAACGGGAAACTCGGCTCAGGTGTCGATCGAGGCGGCCACTTCGCCCAGCGGCCGGCCGAACCGTTCAATCAACTCGCGCGGGGCTCCGATCTCCGCCACAAAGAGGCGACCGGCGCAGGTGCGCCCCCGTTCCGTCAGCAACCCCGGCTTGATCCCGGCGAAGGTGACCGTCGCTTCGGCCCGCACCGCCCCGCCCGGAACCTCGCCGCGCTGGGCATCGAGGCCGGACGGGCAGTCCACCGCGACCACCCGGCCGCCGCACGCATTGATCCATCCGATCGCGCGGGCCGGATCGCCCTCGACGGGCCGGTCCAGCCCCGTCCCGAAGATGGCGTCGATCACCAGATCACCCGGCGCGACGTGCTCGGGCGCTTCGTCAAGTGAGATGATCGGCAGCTTCATCGCCCGGCAGATCGCGGCGTTCGTGGCGGCATCGCCGGGTTCGCGCGGCGGCTTCAGCGCGATGATCGTGACCGATCGGCCGTCATTGTGCAGATGCCGGGCCGCGGCGTAGCCGTCCCCGCCGTTATTGCCCCCGCCGCAGACGACCCAGATGCGATCGGCGCGACGGTCCGGATCGAGCCGCTCGAGAATCACCCGGCTGAGATTGATCGAGGCGTTCTCCATGAGGATGAGTCCCGGCAGGTGATACGCCGCTTCCGCCCGGCGGTCGATTTCCCGTGATTCGTCCCGGCCGATGAGCCGCAGGGAGCGGGCGTCCGGGGCGGTGAGATGATCGAGATCATTGAGACTATTGAGATCATGGGGGACTTCGATATACATACGGAAAGTGTATCGCGCCCGGTGGTCCGGAACTCGATCGTACGCCCCGTTACACTGCCCGCACCGAGAACCCAATTCGGAGTCGACCTGTCCTGATGGAACTGCTCGCCTGGATATTCCTGGTGCCGCTGGCGCTCGTGGCGGTGTACTGGACCATCGTCTGGATCCGCGTGGAGCGCATCGTTCGTGACCGGCCGACGGTCCGCGCGGGGCTGGCAATCGATGCTCCGAAGGAGGGCTGGCCGGCCGTTTCGATCGTGATCCCGGCCCACAACGAGGAGCGCGTGATCGATGCCTGCTGCACCTCGCTTCGGAAACAGAACTATCCGTCGTATGAAGTGATCTTCGTCCTGGATCGCTGCACCGACCGCACGCGCGAGATCGTGGCCCGGCACGCCGCGGAAGATGAACGCATCCGGTTCATCGAAATCGACCACTGTCCCGATGATTGGGCGGGCAAGTGCAACGCGGCCCGCCACGGCGCGGAGGTCGCCACCGGCGAGTGGCTGCTTTTTACCGATGCGGACACCGAGTTCGATCCCGATCTGATCCGGGCGGCCGTGGCGATCGCGCGCGAGCAGAAAGCGTCGCTGTTCAGTCTGCTCAGCTCGCTGACGTACGACGAAAAGCACGAGCGGATCGCTCAGCCGGTGGCGGGGATGACGCTGGTGCGGATGTATCCCTTTCAGCGCAGCCGCTCGAAGAAACCCGTACGGCCTTTTGCGAACGGCCAGTTCATGCTCTTCGACCGCACGTGGTACGAAAGAGTCGGCGGGCACGCGGCCGTGAAGGACGATCTGCTGGAAGATCTCGCCCTGGCGCGGCTGGTGCAGCGGCGGGGCGGTCGGGCGGTGACGTACCTGGCCGATCAGATGTTGCGCTGCTCGATGTACGACTCCATGGACGCCTTGCGCAACGGATGGAAGCGCATCTTTATCGAAGCGTGTCGCCGCAAGCCCGCCCGGCTCAAGCAGAACGCCTGGCGCGTGATCGGTGGGGGGGTCGGCGTGCCCGTTCTGCAGGGCTTCGCGCTGCTTGCGGTGGTGCTCCTGGCGTGGGTCGGCGAATTCGCCTGGGTGGGCGTGCTGCTGATCACGTTTTCGGCCGGTCTGATCGTCCAGACCATTGCGCTCACCCGGATCTACCGGTTGAGCGGCGTGCCGTTCAGCGCGATCGCGCATTACCCGCGGGGCTGCTGGATCATCGGTCGGGCGATGCTCGAGGGGGCGCACGATCTCGAAGCGCGGCGGCCGATCCGGTGGGGCGGCCGCGAGTACATCCTCGAGCCGAGAAGGTGAACCCGAAATGGGGGCATTCATCACGCACGTCGTCCCTGGAAAGGGGAGGATTCCGTGGTCGCCGCCGACACGTTCGGGTGAATCGCCCTACACTCCGAGCATGACCGATCGACCTCTGCGCATCCTGCTGACCAACGACGACGGGATCGATGCGCCGGGCATCGAGGCGCTCTACGACGCGCTCGAAGGCCTCGGCGAGATCGTGCCCATCGCGCCCCGGACGGTTCAGTCCGCCACCAGCCACGGCATTACGTTTCATGAGCCGCTGATGGTCGAGGATGTCGTCGTCAACGAGCGCATGAAAGGAACGGCGGTGGAAGGCCGACCCGCCGATTGTGTGAAGCTCGCGCTGCGCGCGATCTGGCAGGAACGCTTCGGCGAGGGATCGCGGCCGGATATCACGATCAGCGGCATGAACACCGGTGCGAACGTCGGCATCAACGTGATCTATTCCGGCACCGTCGCCGCGGCGGTCGAGTCGGCGTTTCTCGGCGTGCCCGCGATCGCGGTGAGTCTGCATATCGGCGAGCTGGCGAAAACGCGCTACGCCCACGCCGCCGCCCACGCCCGCCGCGCGATCGACAGTGTGCTCGAACACCGGCTGGACCGTCACAGCGTGATCAACATCAACGTGCCCCGCACCGAGTCGGATGACACGCCCATGCCGCGGATGCGGGTCGTGGCGATGAACACGGCGCCGGGTGCCGACGGGTACGAGAAACGCTACAGCCCTTACGGCAAACTCTACTACTGGGCGAGTGGGAACGGCATGCAGTTCACACACACCGCTCCGGAATCGGATGTCGAAGCGCTGCTCGAAGGGTGCATCACGATCACGCCGCTGACCTACAACCTGAGCGACCATCCGCGGCTGCAGACCTGGCACGATCGGTTGGTATCGACCGCACCGGATCTGATGCAGCCGTCCTGATCCGACAAATTCGCTGTTGACTCCCGGATTCTGTGGTCGATAATCAGGGTACGGGCAGGTGAGGCATGCGTTGTGCGTCACCACCACCGACCGAGGAGACCGGCGTGCAGCTCGTCCTGCCGCAATGTGGTCCGGGGGTCGTTTCCGCGGGTTCTAATGACCAAGTGATCGCTGCGCCAAAATCCGAGCCGCCATCGGTGCGTTCGGTCGGGTTTTTCGTGCCGAGGTGGTCTTGAACCGTCTTCTCAACCCCTTCCCATTTCTCAGTTCTCAGAAGGATGCTTCCCATGTTGACCGTAACTGACAAAGCCAAGGACGCCCTGACCGACGCCATCGATCAGATCGAGGAGCCGACACCGGAGAATGCCTGTTTCCGCATCATCCGCGGGCAGGACAACCAGCTCACGCTCTCGCTCGGCGTTCCGGATGACCAGGATGTCACCGTCGAGACTTCCGACCGCACGATCCTGGCGATCTCGCCCGATATCGCCGAGGCGTGCGAAGACCGCACGCTGGACGTTTCGGAAGAAACCGAGGATGGCCGGTGCGTGCTGACGCTGACCTGATCGGACGAGCCACCAACGGAAATCAGCGGCGGACGCCTCCCGTGATGGAGGCGTCCGCTATGCTTTGGACATCGTGATTCGATTTCGGAACGTTTCCAAGTCGTACGATGAAGGCCGCACGCGCGCGGTGCGTTCACTCTCGCTGAAGGTTGAAGCGGGCGAACTGCTCATCCTGCTCGGAACGTCCGGCTGCGGCAAGACGACCACGCTCAAGATGATCAACCGTCTGATCGAGCCGACGGAAGGCTCGATCGACGTGGACGGACAATCCGTGGCGGAGCGCGATCCCGTCCTGCTGCGGCGCGGGATCGGCTACGTCTTTCAGGGGGTCGGTCTCTTTCCGCACCTGACGGTGGGGGAAAATATCGGCATCGTTCCGCGACTGCTCAAATGGGATGATCGCCGTTCCCGCGACCGCGCGGAAGAACTGCTCGAATTGGTCAACATGCCCCCCGGAACGTACCGCGACCGGATGCCGGCGCAACTTTCCGGCGGGCAGCGGCAGCGGGTGGGGCTGGCCCGGGCGCTGGCGGCAAAGCCGAAGATCATGCTGATGGATGAACCGTTCGGCGCGCTCGATCCGCTGACACGGGACACGCTGCAGAGTGAGTTTCGAAAAATCCATGAAGCGATCGAGCTGACGACGGTGATGGTGACGCACGACATGACCGAAGCGCTGCTGCTCGCGGACCGGATCGCGGTGATGCACGATGGCGAGTTGATGCAGGTCGCCACACCGCGCGAGCTCCTGCGCGCGCCCGAGAACGACTACGTGCGCAAGATCATGCAGACCCCGAAACGGCAGGCGGATCAGCTCGAAGCCCTGGCCGACTCGGCCCGCGCGAACGGATCGGCCCCGGCGCCGGAGGAAGGGGATGAGCGGTGAGTGAGAACCTGGCCGAGCAATTCGCGGTGCTTCCCGAGAACCTCTTCAATCACCTCATGATCACCGTCATCGCCCTGGCGGCCGGGGCGGCGATCAGTCTGCCGCTGGCGGTGTACGTCGTCAAGCACCCGCGCTGGCGGTATCCGGCCCTCACCGTGGTGAGTGTGGTGCAGACGATCCCGAGCCTCGCGCTGCTCGCGCTGATGGTACCGCTGCTGATCGGACTGACCGCCCTCACCGGCCGCTGGTTGGGCATCGAGTTCTCCGCCCTCGGGTTCTACCCCGCGGTGATCGGGCTGACAATGTACAGCATCCTGCCGATGCTGCGGAACACGGTTACGGGAATTCTGGGCGTGGACCCGGCGATGACCGAAGCGGCGCGGGGAATGGGAATGACGCCGCGCCAGGTGCTCTGGAAAGTCGAACTGCCCCTCGCCGCCCCGGTCATCATCGCCGGCCTGCGCACCGCGACGGTCTGGACCGTCGGCATCGCGACCCTGGCGACCCCGGTCGGACAGCGCTGTCTCGGGAACTACATTTTCCGGGGCCTGCAGACGTTCAACTGGACGGCGGTGATCTTCGGCTGCATCGTCGCGGCGGCGCTGGCGATCACGCTGGATCTTCTCCTCGGCGGGATGGAGCGCGGCGTGAAGGAGCGTCGCCGTGTACTCACCACGACGTCCGGCGCGGTGCTGCTGATCATCTTCTTCGCCGGCCTGATCGCCCCGGCCGGCGTCGAGTGGGCCCGCGGGTTCGGTGAACAGACCGGCCTGGTCGCCGGTGACGGGCGTGGGGAGGACCGCGCGCCGGCCCGTCTCGACGTCGTCCGAATCGGCTCGAAGACCTTCACCGAGCAGTTCATCCTTTCGCGGCTGATGCGCGAGACGCTGCAGGATGCCGGTTATGAAGTTCGTGAAAGAGAGAGTCTCGGCTCGATCGTGGTCTTCGACGCTCTGGCCGGCGGCGAGATCGATGTGTACGTCGATTACACCGGCACGATCTGGGCGAACGCCATGCAGCGCGATGAAAACCTCCCCGGCTGGAACGTTTTCGCACAGATGGCCGGCTGGCTCGCCGAAGCGCACGGCATCCGCACGCTCGGCTCACTGGGCTTTGAGAATGCCTACGCCCTCGCGATGCGGCGTGAACACGCCGAAGAAATCGCCGTGGAGACGATCTCCGATCTCATCGAGCACGCGCGGGACCTGCGGATCGGCGGTGACCAGGAGTTCTTCGGCCGGCCGGAGTGGCGCTCCGTCCGGGATCGCTACGGGCTGCGGTTCCGCGATCAGGTGAGCTACGAATCGACGTTCATGTACCAGTCGGTGGTGTCGGGCGAAGTCGACGTGATTGCGGCCTTTTCGACGGACGGCCGCATCCGGGCGTTTGATCTCAAACTGCTGGAAGATGATCGGGAGGCGATCCCGCCGTACGACGCGGTGGTGCTGCTCTCCGCCCGCGCCGCCGCGGACCGTGAACTCACCGCGGCGCTGGCGCCGCTCATCAACGCCATCTCCGCAGAACGGATGCGCGAAGCGAACCACATGGTCGATCGCAGCGAGGATCGCCGCACGGTCAGCGCGGCCGCACGCTGGCTGCGTGAGCGGATCGACGGTGATCGTGACGGATGAAAGTCGCGCCGGGGGTTGCGCCAGGGACGGCTGCGCGTTGGAGAAACGTTTGCGTGTGCAGGGCCGGGCAACGGGCAAGAGTCACCAGCAAAGAAAGGGCCGGCCACTTTCGTGGCCGGCCCGCTGAGAGATACATTCGTTCATCGGGTCAGGGGCGAAACGCCGCTGACCGGGCGTGAATCACCAGTCGAGGTTCTGCAGACCGGGCGTCTCGATTTGCGTGCCGTCTTCACGCATGAAAATGATCGTTTGACCGCCACCGCCGCCGATCTGATCGGCGTTGTAGATGAACTGCGCATCGAGCGCCCGGTTGATCCGAACCCGGATCTCATCAAGGTGCGCGAGGGAGTAGGCATCCAGACGATTACCGCGCCGCTGCTGCACGTTCTCGATCCGGTCGTGCAATTGGCGAAGCTGGTAGACGCTGAGGTTGGAGATCGGCCGCTGCGCCGCGCCGAGCCGAGCATTCGGCATCGACAGGTCAATCAACCGCTTGACGTGCTCGTTCTGCAGATTGCGGCGAAGACTGGAGATCAGCGGACGCCGCGCCGTGAAGTTGCGGTTCGGCACGCTTTCCAGCTCCGACCAGATCGCGTCGTTCACCAGGCCCATCATTTCGGGCAGGGTAATCGTGTCGTCATCGGCGTCGATGCGGAACTCGTTGTCGTACACGCGGTTCAGGGTGGTGGGGTTGAGCAGCATGGTCATGGCGGTGGCCTGAATGCCCATGATGCGGTCGTGAACGGGCCAGGTTTCATCCCGGAAAATCGAGCCGAAGCCGCCCGCGTCCCACCACTTGTCCACGGTCATCTTGTAGAGAAGTTCCGACGTGAGGCCGAACGCTTCATCCTGGAATGCATTGTCGAGCACGAACTGAAGCGCGCGGCGCTGCTGTTCCGGATCGATGTCTTCGATCGGACTGCGGTCGTCCTTGTCGCCCTTCTTGACGCGGTTGACGAACGAACCGCCGACCCAGTTCGCGGCGGTCGAAACCGCGCCGAAGTGACGGCCGAGCAGGATCTCGTACGCCTGCCGGGCCTTGGCCCAGCTGTCGCCATCTTCGACGATGCGTTCAAGGATCTGTTCACGCAGGTGTTGCGCCAGGCGCATCTGCGAGTCGGCGTAATCGAGCGGATTTTCGCCGAGATCAAAACGTCGTGCCCGCGGATCGGGGCCCCACGTATCTTCATCGGTGGCGTAGATCAGTTCCGGTTCCGAAGCACGCTCGAGGATCGGATCGAGGTTGCGGTCGAACGAATAGCCGTATTCGATCGCCCAGTAGTCGTAGAGGCCGATCGACATCATGGCGTAGTCGCCCTGGATCTCCCCATCACCGAAGTTGATGTTGATGGGGTTGTAATCCATGACCGACCCGCTGATCTGCTTGCCGGCTTCCTGGTGCTCGGGGGAGTTGATCTCTTCGACCGAGTAGATGGTGGACGCCTTGAAGTTATGACGAAGCCCGAGCACGTGTCCGATCTCGTGCATGGTCAGATCGCGCAGCAGGGGGCCGACGAACCAGTCCGGCAGACCGTCGAGCGTATCGGTCGGCTCGCGGTGGGGGGCCGGGTCTTCCGCCGGTTCCTCAGTCTCATCCGCCTCTTCATCAAGCGGCTCATCGTGATCCGGCTCTTCGACGCCCTCATCCGGCGTCGGCGCGGGACCGGCCGGTTCCGGACGTGAGGTGCGGCGGAAGGAGATGTCCAGCGACTGTCCGCCGGCGGTGGCGGTGCCGCTCATCGTTTCGCCTTCGACGGTCAGATCGATATTCACGCTGCCCATGCCCGGCGCTTCGCCGGTGAGCGATAGCCGGTTGGAATCGGGATCGAAGTCGCCGTTGACGACGACCGATCCAGCCATGGATTCAAGCGTCCCGTCCACCGAATTATCCGAATGAAGCGAGAGAACGAGCTGCAGACTGATCTGTCCGCCCATCTCCGGTACGTCGATCGAACCTTCCCACGTTCCCGAGATCGGATCGGTCGTGATCGCTTCAGCCGCGGCGGGACGTGAGAAATCGATTGAATCGAGTTCCGTGATGAGGTCGGCCCCGAAGCGGAACAGCGCGACATCGATTGCCTTCGCCATGCCGTGCATGCACATGCCGTTGACCTGGCTGATGCGTCCGCCGAGTCCGCTGAACTTGTGGTCACCGACCAGATTCGGGTTGCCCTGAAAGGCCGCGGGGTGGCCGCCGAAGCGGTGGATGCCGCGCTGCGCGCGATCCTTCTCCCGCGTCAGTTTCAGATACTCAATCACGTCCTCTCGTTCCGATGCCGGCGCCATGCGCACGCGCGGGTCCCACTGCGGGCGCGTTTCAAGCCAGGAATACGTTTCCGGGCCGAACCCTTCCATCGCCATTTCCGGCAGCATGTACCGCCACGCCCGGACCCAACTCGAGATGAAACCCTCGTCGAGCACGACGTCGGCGTCGATGATCTGTCCGGTCCGCGGATCGACGCGCGAGGGGCCGATCGCAAAGCCCATTCCCGCGTTCGTCCAGAGGACGAAGTTGTAGCGGGCATCGGCGGGATCCTTCTCCATGTGCGCGCCCGTGCGGGCATCCTGCTGATACACCTCGATCGCGTTGGTGATACCGATCTTTTCGAAGGCCTTGTTCCAGGCGAGAACGCCTTCGCGCACCCACTGGCGGTAACGCACGGGTGTCGTGTGCTCGATATAGAAAACGATCGGCTCACGCGGCGGGCTCAAACGCAGCGACGGATCGGCTTTCTGCAGATGCCAGCGGTTGATGTAGCGTGTCCACGGCGTGTCCGCGGAAGGGTCGCCGATGTCACGATAGGTCGTGGTGAAGTAGCCCACGCGCGGGTCCGCCTTGCGGGGCTGGTAGCCGGTGTTCTGGGGGATCACGCTGATCGAATAGTGAATCGACGCGATGCGTCCATTGGCGAGCGGAAGCTTGAAGCCGAGCTCGATGTTCCGGGGGAAGGCCTTGACGGTCTCCAGTTCGAGCAGGTTTCGGTTTGCGCCGGCGAGGATGCCGCCGAAGAACCGCGTGCCCTGGCCGACGAGCAGATCGGTCATGTTGATGACGACGCCGCCGTTGGGTCCCTGGGCCGCGATGGGGTGATCGAGCACGACCCGGTCGGTATAGACGCGTTCGCGTCCCAAGCGCGATTCCGCATCGCCGGTCGTACGCACATCCAGGTTGGGCTGGATGAGGGCGAGGCGGCGATCGAAGCGTTTCCAGCTGGCGTAGAGGTCGCCGAACTGAACCCCCGCGGTCGGCACGCCGCCGGTGATCGTGTAGGCGATGAAGAGATTCTGCCGCTCGAAATTGCGCGGAAGTTCCGCGAGCACCTGTCCGTCGCGATCACGCTTCCAGACGTTGTACATCGGTGGCGTGCCGTCCACGGTCGAGACCACGGACTCAAAGTCCTCCGAAATGCGCTCGAAGGGGGGCAGTTCACCGCTGCCGCCGCCTCCCGCCGCTCGAGCCGCCATCTGCGCGGCAATGTGGGGCGGAATTGATTGCTGGTCAGTTTGATCTTCGGGGACGGCGGTACCCGTCATCAGCGTCAGCGCCACCGCGCCCGCTGCTGTCGGCACCAGCAACCATCCCACTTGCTTCTGTCTCATCATCCGGGTCACTCCTTCGCAAATTGATGCGGATTGACGGTTCTCACTCTCGCCGTTCCCCTTCGATCGACCGGGACGGCGCTTTCGGGCTTGTATTGGACGAGTTTTCGCCGGCAACGACCCGGCAGGGCAGAATTGTCCGATAACTCGATAAAATCCCCCTCGGTCGGGACAACCGGGACTCATCCTCCGATTGAGTCCAACCACACTCTTTGAACCGTTGATGACCCCGGAGGTTGCAAAATCGTCACGGCACGGAACATGAGCTGAGAAATTTTGTTCGTATTTTGTCAGTCATGATACCGGTCGCGATCTTCACATTGTGACGGAGGGGGCTGCCCGGAACTGTCCGATAACGCTCACTCCGCACAAGGAGGGAACAAGAATGGTCCGGTCTCTGCATTTTTTAAATCATCGACTGGTCCTCCCCGTATTTGCCGTTAGAGTAGATTGTGGCATCAGGTAAGTGTTTGTATTGTCTTTTGCCCATGCATGAGATGACACCCCAGCGATTGCCCGTTTTTCGGGCGAGTTTGGAAAGTGTCAGCAACCCTTGTCTTTGACCGATCGGACATTCTGGACGTTGTGGTGGGGACCGCTGTTTCTGATTGAGACGATCAGCGCCACTCTGGTCTTGCCGTTTGAAGAAGAGTCAACCCATACCCAACGCCCTTGAACGCCGCCATCTGACAAAGCGCATCGAGGCGGGCGGAGCCCGGTTTGTGCCGGAAGTGCCTGCTGCCGCGTCGATTGCGATGATAGACTGATCGATCACTCGGCCACGACCCAGCCACGAGAGGGACGCGGTCTCAGCCCGCGCCCCGACCATCCGGCAGAAACTGGAGAACGATTGCATGACTGAAACGTCCCCGAAGTCCCACGTAAGTTCACGCCCGATGCTGCTGGGCCTTGGCGCCGTCCTGCTGTGCGGCGCGGCCCTGACGCTGGTTCCGCTGGCCTCATCGTCCGATGCCAGTGCGTCATCCGCCACGGTAAACACCACGTCGCATCAACCGGCAGACACGCTGCATCCATTGGATGTTCAATCGAAGGCCAATGAGAAGTTCAGCCTTCGTCGCAGTCATCTCGTGCAGCTTCCCGAGGTGAGCATGGAAGGCCGCCCGCAACTGAACATCATGTTGCCGTTCGACGAAGGACAAATGCGGTCGTTCACGCTCATGACACACTCGGTCCGATCGGCCGATAAGTACCGCGTGCTCACGCAACTCGACTCGGGAGAGTTGGTGGAGATAGAGCCTCAGCCCGTCCGAACCGTTCGCGGATACATCGATGAGATTCCCGGCGCACGTGTGGCCGGTTCCGTCCTCGACGATGGTCTGCACCTGATCGTGACCATGCCGAACGGCGAACGGTACGTCATCGAGGCACTTGAGAACGAAATCGACGGTGCCCGTCCGGGCGATCACATCGTGTACAACATGCTCGATGCGGACTGCGAGATCGGCGAATGCGGCGTGCCGGACCACTGGCTTCCTCCGATGCGGCCGCGCGAGCAGGTGGCGGACGGCCCGGACGCTGTGGGCGGACTCGCCGGAGCCGATGGAGAGGGTGCACTCGCCGGAGAGGTCTGCAAGGTCGCCGAACTTGCCATCGACGCCGACTTTGACTTCGTTCTGGCGCGCGGTTCGGTCGCCAATGCCGAGAACCGGATCAACAGCGTGATCAACGGTCTGAACGATCAGTACGAGAATCAGGTCGGGATCATTCACGAGATCACGGAGATCATCATTCGCGAAAGTCAGGCCGCGGACCCCTACACCAACGTCAACACCGGGCTTCTCAGTACGTTCGCCAACGTCTGGAACACTTTTCCGGAGTCAACGATTCCGCGTGACGTGGCCCACCTTTTCACCGGCAAGTCATTCGGCGGAACACTGGGGGTGGCCTTTCTGGGCACCGTCTGCAACACCTTCAATGCGTACGGTTTCTCGGTGAATGTCAACCAACTGGGATGCGCGACCGATCTGACGGCCCATGAAATCGGGCACAACTGGAGCGCGACGCATACCCCGACGCCAACCAACACCACCATGAACGCCGGCCTGACCTGCGCGAACAATTTCGCCGCGTCCAGTATCAA
>SKZB01000297.1 GCA_007127615.1 Phycisphaerales bacterium
ACGTGCGGGGGCGTTCAGTCCCGGTGGATGGGCAAGTGCCCGGACTGCGGCGCGTGGGATGCCCTGGAAAAATTCACGGAATCCAAAGCGACCACCGCCGCCGCCCCGGGATCGCTCGCGGCGTCCTGGGTCGAGCTGGCCGGTGGGGATCGGGGGGATGGCTCACGCGCCGCCGCTCCGGCGCAGGCCGTTCCCCTCAATACGGTCGAAGCGATCGACGCGGGCCGCACCCCGACGCGGATCGATGAGTTCGACCGCGTCCTCGGCGGGGGACTCGTCGACGGCTCGGTCGTTCTGCTGGGCGGCGATCCGGGGATCGGCAAGTCCACGCTGCTTTTGCAGGCAATGGGCCGGCTCGCCGAAACCGGCGCGCGGGTTCTGTACGTGAGCAGCGAAGAATCGGCTTACCAGACCCGGCTTCGGGCCGAACGCATCCTGGGCGGAGAAGGATCGGCCGGTGACGGGCCGGCCGATCTGGAAAACCTTTACGTTCTGGCGGACACGAACCTCGCGCGGATTCTGGAGCAGGCGCGCCAGGTCCGGCCGCGGGTGATGGTCATCGATTCCATACAGATGGTGTACAAGCCGGAGGTCGATGCCTCCCCCGGTTCGGTCGCGCAGCTCCGCCGCTGCTGCACGGAGCTCGTCTATCTCGCCAAGGTCTCGAACATGGCGATCATGCTCGTGGGGCACGTGACCAAGGACGGTCAGCTGGCCGGGCCGAAGCTGCTGGAACATCTCGTCGATGCGGTGCTCTCCTTTGAAGGCGATCAACACCACGCGCACCGGATCGTGCGCGGGATCAAGAATCGCTTCGGCACGACGCTGGAAGTCGGCTTGTTCGAGATGGGCGAGTTCGGCCTGCGTGAGGTCAGCGACGTCACGGGATTGGCATCCACGCGCGCTACCGAACGGCCGGGCGCGGTGGCGTGTCCGGTCATGCACGGCACCCGGGCGCTGCTGGTCGAGATCCAGGCCCTCACCGCGCCGGGATTTCTCGGCAGCGCCAAGCGCAAGACCTCCGGGCTCGATACGAATCGACTCGCCATGCTGATTGCGGTGCTGGAAAAGCACGGCGGGTTGCGCCTGGCCGACCAGGATGTCTTCACCTCGACGGCCGGGGGAATGAAAGTCGTGGAACCGGCGGCGGATCTTGCAATTGCGCTCGCCATTGCGGGGGCGCATCTGAATCGCACGCTGCCGGCGGGCACGGCGGTGATCGGCGAAGTCGGGCTCGGCGGCGAGATTCGGCCGGTGCACCAGTTGACCATCCGGGCCCGCGAAGCGGCGCGGTTGGGCTATCGGACGCTTCTCATCCCCGAAGCCGGGGAGGCGCTGGAGCTGCCGGGGGTTCGGATTCAGCGGGTGGGCCACCTGCAGAAGGCGCTCGCGGCACTCGATCCGGCGTCCGGATCGGGGGCGCCCGGGCGGGCAGAAACGAAAAAAAGCTAGTGGTCGCAAGCACTCAGCGAAAAAATTTTGCGGGCCACAGAAGCGATGATTCCACGCCCGACGATGCGTGTAAGTCCTTGCTATCAAGGGTTTTTCGTGTTTTTGCCTCGGTTTTGGGCCCTTTCGGGCGGCAAAGAAAATCCCGGAAAAAGTGCAACGTGCTGGCGTAAAAAACTGAAATGAGTATCATCCGTGACTCGAGCCAGCCGGCGTGGTTGGCCGATACTAGATTTTCGCGTCCGTTCCGAACGGTGTGCGTTCGGCTCGATGACGGACGGGTGGATGAACAGGACAGCAAGGCGTGAGTCCGCCGCGTTGTCCGACAGATAGGAGAGTTTCCCATGAGTCGATCGACGCGAGTCGGCATGCTTGCCGGAGCGACGGCGTTGACCCTGACTGGCGTCAGCGTCGCGAGCCCGACGGCCAATGCCACGAACGATGAGTTGCAAGCCCAGGTGGAGCAGTTGTCCGCGCGGGTAATGGAACTCGAAGGACGAAATTCAGATCAGTGGATGAACGAGCAGCGGGCCGAAGAGATCCGCGGCCTCGTTCATGATGTGCTGGCCGACGCGGATACCCGCGCCAGCCTGCTCCAGAGCGGCATGACCGCCGGTTACGACCGCGGCTTCCGTATCGGCAGCAGCGATGGCAACTTCATGCTTCGCCTCAACGGTCAGCTTCAGACCCGTTGGAACTACAGCTACCAGAGCGGTGGTGCGGGCCCGGATGGTGATCGTCACCGCTCCGGCTTCGAAACCACTCGCGCCAAGCTGTGGTTCTCCGGCCATATCGTCAATCCCGACTGGCAGTATGTCATCGAAACCGGCTTCAACGACGGTGGTGGTGACTGGGGTCTGCTCGATGCCTACATCAAGCACAACCTCGGCAACGGCTGGTCGCTGAAGGCCGGTCAGTTCAAGGCGCCGCTGCTCCGCGAAGAACTCGTGGACTCGCGCTACCAGCAGGCCGTGGAACGTTCGATCTTCAATCAGCTCCTGACCGGCGGCCGCACCACGGGTATCGCCCTCGGTTACGAAGCCGATCAGTTCCGCTTCGTCGGTTCTTACAATGACGGTGCCAACCAGGCCGGCACCCGCTGGAGCCAGGGCCCCGGCCCCCAGGCGACCGACGGTTCGACCGAATACTCCTTCACCGCGCGGGGTGAACTGCTGCTCTCGGGCAACTGGGATCAGTTCAAGGAATTCCGCAGTGCGCCGGGCGAAGAGCAGGGCGTCATGATCGGTGCTGCCATCCATGTTCAGGAAGATGAATACGGCACCGCCTTCAACAATGAAGCCACATTCGTCGTCGTCACCGGTGACGTCTCCGCGAAGTTCGGTGGATTCAACCTCTTCGGTGCCGTGGCTTACGCCAACCTTGATCCGAAGGAAGGGGCCAGCAATGACTTCTGGGGCTTCGTTGCCCAGGGTGGTTTCCACTTCACCGATCAGTGGGAAGGCTTCCTCCGCTACGAGTGGGCTGACCTTGATAACATCAAGGACCTCAGCATCCTGACCTGGGGTGTGAACTACTACTTCGCCGACCACAACGCGAAGTTCACCGCGGACATGGGCTACTCGTTCAACGAGCTCGAAATCCTCGGTACGAATCTGGCCGACGGCAACATCGCGGGCTACCGCGCCGACACCGACAGCGGTCAGTTCGTGGTCCGCACGCAGCTCCAGCTCGCCTTCTGATTTCCGAATTCGAAATCAGATCGAAAGCTCGAACTCAACCGGCCGGTCCCCTCGGGACCGGCCGGTTTCTTTGTTTGGGGGCAGGGTCCGGTTGCGACGCTCGGCGCCGCGCCGAGTCAGATCCCCCCTTTGGCCCCGACCCCCGGAGCCCGGCCGGATCGTTTCGGAACCTTCCTCCGGCGCCCGGGCCGCGGCCGCTCTGGCGTTTCCGCGCCCGCCCGATATCATCTCGTTCTGGATCGAAGCACGCCCGGCGGCCGATAAATCCACCGGGTCCGGATGGCCTGACGATTGTTCACGTGGAGTCATTGCCCTGTAACCGAATCACGGCGATGCGTGAGTGCTCCGCATACCCCCGAATGAAGAGAATTGGTGCATGATGCGACAAGCGGCAATCAGGATGGCGGGTTTCGCAGCTCTGCTCCTCGCCGTACCGGCGGCCCCGGCGGCGTGGTCGGCAGACGACGCGGTGTCAGAGAAGCTCGAAGAAATGCAGGCGCAACTCGAGCGCCTCAGCCGTGACAACGAAATGCTGCGGAGCGAGGTGGATGAACTTCGTTCTGCGAACGATGATCAATGGCTCACCGAACGGCGCGCCGATGAGATCCGCTCGATCGTTCACGATGTTCTCGCCGACGCGGATACGCGATCACAGTTGATCGGTGACGGTCTGATGGCCGGCTGGAGCAACGGCTTCTTTCTGGCCAGTGCCGACGGCCGCTTCCGATTGAACGTCGGCGGACAGATTCAGGCCCGGTACATGTACAGCTTCATTGATCGCCCGTCGCCGTTCTTCTCACCCGATGCCGGCGCGAATGCCAGTCCCGACCGGCACCTTCACGGATTCGAGATGTCGCGCACGCGGTTGGCATTCTCCGGCCATGCGTTCAACCCGGACCTTCAGTACATGGTGCGCGGTGAGTTTGGCCGCGACGGCGGATCTTTCGACTTGCTGGACGCCTGGGTGCGGTATCACTTCAACAACGAGTGGAGCTTGCGGGTCGGGCAGTTCAAACTCCCCTTCAGTCGCGAGCAGCTTGTGAGTTCCGC
>SKZB01000168.1 GCA_007127615.1 Phycisphaerales bacterium
ACCGTTCATCCGTGTGGCAGCCGGCATCCATCGGTACAACTGCATGGCCCGATCCGTACCGCCGCGGCGACCGCTTCATCGGCACGCCTTGTCACCCGTACGACTTGGCGAGAAACGCGCCGGGGTAGTACCACTCCAGGATGCGGCCGTGGCGTTCGCCGCGCTGGGCGAGGATCTCCGCGCCGTGCTGGCACATCCCCACGCCGTGCCCGAATCCGCGGCCGTCGAAACGCACCTCATCACCGCGCACCTGCGCGGTGAAATGCGATGATCGCAGGACCCGCTCAGGCCGGCGCAGCGCCGGGCCGGAACCGTTCTCACCGCGACCGCCACCCCCGGCGAAGTTCGCGGCGAACCGGAGACGCTCCGCGTTGATCGAAACCTCATCGCGCCGGTGCGTGAGCAGGTACTGCGTCGGCCGGCCGTGCTGATTGACCGCCGCAACTTCGATGCGCTCGATGCCGCGCAGACCCGCCATTTCCTTCTCGTTCCGCGCCGCGCCGAAAGCGCGGATTCTCCCGATGAGTTCCTCGCGCGGCCGGGTGATCCTCCACCGCGCGACCGGCGCTTCGGTGCAGACATCCTCTTCCGCCCGGCCGTGCAACGGGCGAACGTCGTTGATCGGGTTCTCGCTGATCGCATCGACCGCGCGGGCCGCGAGCCCGCCGCAACAGCTCGAGTAGTACCCCGTCACCACCGCGCCGTCGTAGGCGAGAAAGACGCCCCTGGTGCGCGCGACCATGTCGAGCGAACGTCGGTGGGTCACCGTGCCGGCGTAGACCTGGGACGCCTGGGTGTTGGTCAGATCAAAGTGACGCCGCGCGCGGTAGAAGGCGTGTTCCGACCACGCGAAGCTGCGTGCGGCGATCGCCTGGGCCGCGTGGGTCTCATCGTGCCAGTGGTTGTAGAGTTCGCTTGCGATCACGCCCGGCAGGTACGCTTCCATCCCGACATGATTGATCACATCGAAGCCGCCCGGGGCTTCGTCGGTGCGCGAGACGATCCGGAACCAGCCGGGGTAGGCGTGGTTGTTGAGCGTGAGCGGTTCGGTTTCGCCGGCACCGGCCTGCCCGGCCGGTCGAATCTCGATCGGCGCGGTACCGCCAACCGAAGCGCGGTATCCCCCGTTGTCCGTCACGACCCAGCCGCGCGTGCCGTGACGCACTTCCACCGGCCCGCGGAGCATCGAATCAAACGGCGCTTCGTCCGGCTGGCGAATGCGCAGCCACTCGCCGTCGCGGCCGAGGGTGACCGCGCCGGGGTTCTCGCGGGCCAGTTGCACGCGCACGCGAACTTCGGGCTCCCGGCCCGGCAGTTCCGCACGAGCATCGGGCGTGGGTTTCGAATCCGGCCGCTCATCCCGCGCCATCGGCCGGCGGCGCGGCGGCTCACCCGACGGGCCGCAACGACTCAAGGCCAGTGGCACGACGATCACGCCGGTCGCGGAGAGGAGAAAAGACCGGCGGGAAGCGATCACCCGCCCGCCGCTCGGGCGTTCACGGTTCACCGCCTGGCTCCGGTCTCGCTGGCTCATCCACCGCCGTCCTTACCCGCACCGTGTGGGCGCGAGGTGTGTTGTTCGGGAGGGTCCCGTTTCAGTCGATCGTGCGCAAACCCAGGCCGAAATCACCCAGCTTGGCCTTGATCTCATCGAGACTGGTCGCGCCGAAGTTTTTCACGCCCATCAGTTCCGCCTCGGTGCGCATCGCCAGGTCGCCGATGGTCTGAATGTTCAGCATCTGCAGCGCCTTGCGGGCCCGAACGGAGAGATCGAGCACCGACATCGGTTTGTTGAGCACCGATTCCGACGCCTTGCCCTTGAGCTCCTCGTAGATTTCCTTGCGGGCGCGGCTGTACTGGCCTTCCAGCCCCTGACCGAGGCGGAGGCCCTTCTGCGCGAGCATCGCGCGGATTTCGTGCAGGGAGGTCTCACCGAAGTTCTTGTAGCTGAGCAGCTCCGCTTCGCTGATCTTCAGCAGGTCGCCGAGCGTGCGGATCTGCATCTTCTTGAGGCAGTTCCGGGCGCGGACGGAGAGCTCGAAGTCCGTCACCGGCGTATCCATCAGCGCGCTGCGTTTGGCGAGATCGCGGACGTGCTCTTCATCGTAGAACATGTCCTTGGACGACATGATGTCCTTCATGAACAGTCGGGCGCGGGGGTGGTTCGGGTTGGTATCCAGAATCTGCCGCAGGCACTTCTCGGAGCGATTGATCTCGCCGCGGTCCTCGTACAGCACCGCGAGGTTGAGAAGCGCATTGATGTGCGGCTGGGGCTGACCGCAGAGCTGTTCGTACAGCGCGACCGCGTCATCCTCTTCGCCGAGCAGATCGAACAGATAGGCGAGACGGAAGACGTATTCGGGGTTGTCATCCCGTTCGGCGGCCTTACGGAACTCTTCGAGCGCCCGGACGCGTTCGCCGCTCTTCTGGGCTTCCAGACCGGCTTCGTAGTGTTGCTTGGCGGCTTGCGGATCGGCGTTCGAGGACTTCGAGCCGATCATCGTATCAAGGACATCCTGACTCACTGGGCACAACTCCGGGGGCGAGGGACCGACACAATCGAAATAGACACGCAGGAATATCACATTGTACCGCCCCGATGGGATGGGGACAAATGATGGGGAAAGGCATGGAGGCACAAAGGCACGGAGGCACAGAGGGGGAGTGACGAAGTGACGGCTTATGTGTCGTCCCCGCGGAAGCGGGGACCCAGGGGGTGCGAAGGATGCGTTCGGAGTTCTGGACGGTTTCTGTGAGCGGAACGCTTTTGGCGCGCCCCCTGGATTCCGACTTTCGCGGGAATGACGGAATCAGGACCTTCGCCTTCGTCCCTGCCCCCGTGCCTCCTCTTCGTCACTCCGTCACTCCAGCCCGCCCATCCCCCTCCGTGCCTTCGTGCCTCCGCACCTTTCCTGATTCCACCCATCTCATCAACCAGTACGCCTGCAGGAGATCATGCCCCAGCACCGTCTGCGGCCGATCGCGCCGCCGCGTGTCGACCCGGCGCAGCCGCCCCTTCCAGAGGTACGTGTCCGAGGCGATCTCGTAGAGCGGCAGGGGTTCGCGCGATTCCGGGCTGGCGTTGAGCTTCACGAAATCACCGGTCACGATCTCCACATCCGTGCGGTGGGTATTGATCACGCCCTGATCGGTCGCGGGGTAGGGAAACTCCTCCAACCGGCGGCGGATCGCCGCGAGATCCTCATCCGCCCCGTGCAGCGCGGCGATCGCGCGAAAGAAGGGATTGTCATCGCGCTCGTACTTCCGCGTGAGTGAAATGATCCGCGATTCGTACGAGTCACCCAGCAGCGTCAGCGCCGTCATGCCCTGCAGACTGAGCCACGACGATGAGGTCGTCGGCAGCTCGAAATTGAACAGCCGGAAGTGCAGCGGTCCGAGCAGCGGGCCGCCCCACCGCTTCCGCTCCGCCAGTTCCCGTGTCGACTCATCACCGAGCGTGAGGGCCGCCCGATCCAGGAGACGCCGGCCCAGCGCCTGCCGCGCGTTCACGGTGAACAGAATCACCCGCAGATTGTTCCGCGGCGTACGCGATCCGTCGCGCTGCCGCAGACGAAAGTTGTCCTCCACGTACCGCCGGTAGATCAGCGACACGTGCCGCTCGATGTCTTCATTCGGACCGAACGCTTCGTGCGCCAGCGCATACGCAAACAGCAGTTGCGTGTAGACGTTCGCATGCGTGTCGTGGTCGGACGGCGCGAGCGTGCGCGGGTGAAGGTCGAACGGCACGAAGCCGTCCAGCGCGCCGCTCTGCGCATCCATCGCCAGGATGCCGCGGATCAGCCGTTCGCCCATCTCCTTCGCCCACGGATCGCCGGTCGCGGCGTACCGCGCCGCCAGCGCACTCAACACCGCGGTGTTCGATTCGATGAACAGCGGGCCCGGCCGTCCGTCATCCCGGAGGAAGCGCGGCACGAGCACGCCGCCCTCCCCGAAGCGCTCACCCCCATGATCAATCGTGATCGGGACCATCGTGCGCTCGAGGTCCGCTTCGACCATCGCGATACGCTCTTCCAGCGGAACCGCGGCCCGCTGCCGACGCGCCGCCCGGCGTTCATCGCTCGCCTCGAGCGCGGCAGCGTCCACCGTTGCGGCCAGCGGCTCAATCGTCGTGCACGCGGACAAGGTGATCAGCCCCGCCGCCATCAGGACCAAAGCGATAACGGTGGTCAGTCTTG
>SKZB01000421.1 GCA_007127615.1 Phycisphaerales bacterium
CCACGCGGGGAACCTCGGCGGTCCGCGCGATTCACTTTGCGGTCCTGCGGACCCTGGCCAAGGCGTCCTACAGCCCCGCGCTGATCGGCCACTTCGCCCTCGCCTCCGAGCACTACGCGCACTTCACCAGCCCCATTCGCCGGTATCCCGATCTCACCCTGCACCGGGCGGTCGAGGCGTACCTCGAACTGACGGACAACGGCCGCAACGTCCCCGGCGGGAAGAAGCGCAAGGACCTCACGCAGCGACTTCTCGCCGATGAGCGCATCCCGAATGAAGGTGAGCTGATCGAACTGGGCCGGCACTGCAGCGAAGCGGAAGTCGAAGCCACCTTCGCCGAGCGCGAACTGCGCGAGTTCCTGGTCATGCAGTTCCTGAAGGAACACCATCTCGGCAGCGAGTTCCCCGGCGTTATCACGGGTGTCGCCAACCGCGGCGTCTACATCTCGATCGAGCAGTTCCTCGTCGAGGGCATGGTCGCCATGAAGGACATGCCGCAGTCCGGCGGGAAAGCCGACCGGTGGCAGGTCAACGAATCGATCGGCCGCATCTACGCCTCGCGCAGCGGTCAGGCGCTCGCCGTCGGCGACATCGTGACGGTGCAGATCGCGGCCGTGGATCTCTCCTCGCGCCACCTTGATCTTCTGATTACCAAGTTCCCCGAACGCTCGCGCGCGCACGATCTGCCCCAGGATGAAGACATCAAGCACGGCAAGCGCAAGGAACGGGGCGGCAAACCGCCCGGACGCGGCGGCAAGGGAAAGACCAAGGGTGCCAAATCCGGTAAAGGCAAGTGGCGCAGTCGAAAATGATTCGTGCCGGCATGAGCACGCGCGAGCGCCGCCCTCGACGTTCCACCATCGACCCGGCGTCGACCGGACCTTTGCATCACGCCTTCAACGATCGTTCGCGTCGCTCAGGCGCTCGATGATGAGGATGATGGCCACGCCGATCACAACCAGCCCGAGCAGCCAGATCGCGGCGGCGGCGGCGATGGCGAAGTAGACCTCCTCCATCGCCGACCAGAGCCGGGTGGCGAGCGTCTGCACATTCAGCGGTGAGAGCAAGAGCGTCGCGGGCAGTTCCTTGGCGGTCGTGATGAAGACCAGCACGCTCCCCGCCGCCAATCCCGGCGCGACCTGCGGCAAAACGATCCGCCACCACCGGGCCAGCGGCGACCCGCCGAACTGTACCGCCGCGTCGATCTGCTCCGCGTGAACGCGCTGCGCCGTCGCGCGAAGCGGCCCGGCGGCTTCGGGCAGAAACAGAATCGCGTAGGCGATGAGCAATACGAGATGCGACTGGTACAACCGCGCTTCGACGGGCAAACCAAACGTCCATTCGATTCCGTGGTCCACGCGTAACGCCAGCCCCGCCAGTGCGATGGCGACGACCAGCCCCGGCAGGGCGAAGCCGAGCAGCGTCAGCGGCGTCAGCACGCGCGCCGAGCGCCGGGCCGACTCTCCCCCACCGCTGCCGACGTACAGGGTCGC
This sequence comes from Phycisphaerales bacterium, assembly GCA_007127615.1. GTDB lineage: Bacteria > Planctomycetota > Phycisphaerae > Phycisphaerales > SM1A02 > SKZB01. Next base: position 1,494 of record SKZB01000421.1, read on the forward strand.
CAGCGGCAGCGCGAGAACGGGGACAACGATCGCGGCCGACCCCGCCAGCAGAAATGTGGTCCACGCCGCGGGACCGGCGGCGTGGAGAACCGATCCCGGCATGTCGCTCCGCATGAGCCAGCCGATCGCCGCCAGCAGCGGAAAGACCACCGCCATCGCCAGCGGAAGAATCGCCAACCCAACCAGCAACATCCCCCACCGTCCGAACCGAATCGGCGCGGGCGGAATGGGAACCGCGGAGGTCGTGCGACTTTGCGCCGCGCGGAAGGGAATCAGCCCGAGAATCATCAGCGCGCTGAGGGCGATCAGAAGAACGCAGAGTGCACGGGCATCCGCCAGGCCGAACGCGGTGTTGTACCGGTGGTAGATCCCCCACGTCATCGTCTCAAAACCGACGAGTGAAACCGCCCCGAAGTCCGCCAGGGCGTACAGGCCCGCGAGCATGCCGCCCCAGACCATTGATGGCAACAATCGCGGCAGCAGAATCGCGCGAAACGCACCCCGCCGACTCGCGCCGAGGCCGATGGCGGCTTCCTCCAGGGTGGTGCACTCCTTCATCAATGCCGCGCGAACCGACAGAAGCGTGTACGGATAGGTGCAGCTCACCAGAATCACCCAACTGCTCACCGCCGGCCATTGGGTCGGGCGCAACATCTCCGGCCAGAAACCGCTGAGCAGCCCCTCGTGACCGGTGACGGCCATCAGACCGAACGCAACCACGTAGCTCGGCATGGCGAGCGGCGCGACGAGCAGAATCAGCAGCAACCCCCGGAAGAATCCGCCGACCCGCGATCGCACCAGCAGCCAGGCCAGCGCGGTCCCCAGCGCCATCGCTCCGGCGGCGACCAGCAGCGCCAGCGCGACCGACCGCCCGACCATGCGCCATGTTTCAATGGTTCGCGCGATCCCCGCCAGATCCGCCGGCGCCCGGACCACGCCGATGAGCAGATGCAGCACCGGACTGACCACGAGCAGCACGATCAGTGCCGCCAGCAGCACGGTCACCTGACGCGCGTGTCGGGGGGAGTTCAGATCCATACGGACGATCATTCTGAACGAATCATCGCGCGTCCGCGAGCCGATCGAGCCGGACCCCCAACTGTCTCCGGCGGATCAGAAGATTTTCTTCGGCCCGAATCGAGTGCTGGCGGCTGGTCCGAGCGTGCCGAGGACGATACCTTTCCCCTATGAGCACCACCACCGAACTGGCCCAGACGCCTTTCCACCGCTTCCACCAGCAGTCCGGCGCGAAACTCGTCGATTACGCCGGCTGGGAAATGCCGCTGCACTACGGCTCGATCCTCGATGAACACCACCAGGTGCGCACCAGCGGCGGGCTGTTTGACGTTTCGCACATGGGGCGGCTGCGCTTCACCGGCAAGGATGCTCGCCGGTTTCTCGACCGTGCCTGCACGCGCCAGATTGCCGGCATGACCAACGGCCAGGTGCGGTACTCGCTTATCTGCAACGAGCGCGGCGGATGCCGGGATGACGTCCTCGTGTACCGCAACGGCGAGAATGACTACGTCATGGTCTGTAACGCCGCCAATCGCGCGAAGCTGCTGGAGCACTTCGAACAGATCCGGGATGATCTCACCTTCGCGCTGAAGGACGAAACTGTCGGCACGGCGATGGTCGCGGTGCAGGGGCCGAAGGTCATGGAATTGCTCGCTTCCTTCACCAGTGAAGCCGCAACGCTCAAGCGCTTCCGGTTCATCGTCAAGAACCTGATGATCGCCAAAGTCATGATCTCGCGCACCGGGTACACCGGCGAGGACGGCGTGGAGGTGATCATGCCCGCCATGTTTGCCGGCCAGGCGGTGAAGATGCTGCTGAACAACCTGCGCCCGGACGAATCGGGCGATGTGCCGATCAAACCCATCGGACTCGGCGCGCGTGATTCGCTGCGTCTCGAAGCGGGCATGCCGCTCTACGGCCACGAAATCACCGAAGAGATCGATCCGATCTCCGCCGGTCTCAACTTTGCCGTCTCCCTCAGCAAGGGTGAGGATGATCCCGAGGTCGGCTCGTTCATCGGCCAGGAGGCGCTGCAGAAGATCGCCGCGGAAGGACCAAAGAAGAAAATCATCGGGCTCAAGATTGAAGGCAAGCGGAGTCCGCGGCAGGGGATGACCGTCAAGCACGGTGATCGCGCGGTCGGCGAGATCGCCAGCGGTTGCGCCAGCCCGACGCTCGGTTATCCGATCGCCACCGCGTACATCGAAACGGAGCACACGGAGGTCGGCGGACATCTGCAGGTTGATCTCGGGCGCACCAGCGTCGATGCGGAAGTCGTGCCCCTGCCGTTCTACAAGCCGGGCTCGTGATTCCCGCATCCACCCCGCTTCCACCCGCTTCCACGGCGCGGTTCCACCCGCCCCGCAACCGACCGGTACAATCGTGCCATGCCGACGCCGCGCGATCATTCCGTACTCTTTCTCGGCAAGGCGGAGGATGATTGCACCGCGCGGGCTCTGGCCACAACGCGGGCGACGTTCGGCCGGGTTGAGTCGTCTCTCGGCCGGTGGTCAGACCCCATGCCGAAGGAAGCGCGGGCGTGGTCCGGCGACTGGGTGATCTCCTATCTTTCGCGCTGGGTCGTTCCGAACGATCTTCTGAAGCGGGCCCGGATCGCGGCGATCAACTTTCATCCCGGGCCGCCGGAGTACCCCGGCTTCGGCTGCACGAACTTCGCGATCTA
>SKZB01000012.1 GCA_007127615.1 Phycisphaerales bacterium
GAAGCAGTTCGTGCGCGAAATCACCGGTCTGGAGAAGATCGAGACGTTCTACGCGCGCCGCGAAAACGACAAAGTCAGCTTTGAAATCGTCGAGATGCCCTGAACCCGGCCGGGCGAACGGGGAGGGGCCCGTGTCTTCTCGGCCGGGACGGGCCACGGCACAGCTTGTGAGAGCTCGCTAGCGGCCGCGGAAGAGCGCCAGGGACGCGGTATGGCCGTGCAGGAAACTGCCGTCACCGATCGGGCCGAGCTCGCCGGCCGCGAAGAACCCGGCCACGGGCATGTTGCCCAACCGGTCGTGAATCATCGAAATGTCGTGGTTCGGCTCGCCAAACAAGCGCTCCCCCCGACCGTTACACGTGAACAGCAGCCCGCCGAAGGGAGGCGTGGAGAGCTGTTGCGCGTCGAGCAGAAGTTGAAGATCTTCCGCGGCCGTTTCCTTGTCGCGCACGTGAAACTGAATCGTCTGTCCCACCCGGGCGCGGTCGGCCACGGCGATCCCCTTGGTGCGCTGATCGAAACCGAGGACGTTGCGGATCAGAAAGTCCCCCCGCCCGAAGCGCGGCTTGTACTCGTTGATCACCGAGCCGACGAGCAGCCCGCTGCGCAGCAGGTGTTTCTCGTGTTCGGACAATCCCTGTCCGAGCTCCTGCAGCACCTCGAACGCGGGGCGTGAACCGAGTTCGAGCATCAGATTGTCCTTCGCCTTGGTCACCACCAGCGGTTTGCCGATCGGCCGGCATCCCTGGCTGACGACGAAATCGACATCGATGTCGCCGGAAATGCTCACGCCGATCCCGCCGAGACTGGTCGCCTGATCATCGAGCACGAGCACGTTCATGCCCGGTTGCGTACTGCCCGAGGCGACGCCGCCGACCAGCGGCACGGGCCGGCCGTCGCCGCACCCGGAAAGCGCGGGCACGAGGCGCGGCACGGGGCAACTGAATGGATCGGCCAGCAGAATTCCCACACGGAATTCGTCGTCGAAACCGAGTCGCTCGCGCATCATCGCCGGCTGCTGGAGCCGGAACGGGTCCTCCGGCGTGGTCGTCCACGTCCTGAGTTTCGCATCGCCCAGGTTGAGGGCGATCGCGGTCAATCCCGCGCCACCGTCCAGTTCCTGATCCCCGCCGAGCACCGCCTCGGCGGTCGTGCCCAGGGTCACGCGGGCATCGATCGAGTGGCGGATGTACGAAGCGCCGTCGGCAAAGGCGGCGCGGTGGTGATAGCTCCCGAAGAGCATGAGCAGATCGCACGACTCACCGATGCCTTCGATGAGTTGGTCGGCGATCTCCATCGCGGCGGTACGGGTGTCGGCATGTCGACTGACCGCGGAGACGGCACCGAACCGGCCCGAGCGCGGCGGGGTCTGGGAAGGTGTGGGTGAATCGGGCATAGCCCCTATGGTAGCCGGGGCGGAGAAACGACGAGAATGCGCACGATTCTGACCAGCGCTGTCGGCCGCGGCCTCACGGCATGAGCGGCTGCGGCTCCTCCGGCTGGTGGGTCATCGGCAGATCCACGAAAAATGTCGCGCCCCGGCCGGGCTCGGAGGCGAACGAGACCGTGGCGCCGAGCATCTGCGCCAGCTCACGACAGATGGCCAGCCCGAGTCCGGTGCCCGCGTGCTGGCGCGTATGGCTGGCATCGATCTGCCGGAATTTCTCGAAGATCACATCCTGCATGTCCTCGGGGATGCCCGGCCCCGTGTCCGCCACGCTGATCCGCACGCCGAGCGAATTGTCCTGCCGGGTCACGCGCGTGGCGGAAATGGTGACGGTGCCTTGCTTCGGCGTGAACTTGGTCGCGTTGGAGAGAAAGTTGTAGAGGATCTGCTGCAACTTGCCCGGATCGGTTTCGATCATCGGAAGGTTCTTGCCGATCTCGGTGCGCACGGTGATCGATTTCGGCGCGGCCTGGGGGCGCATGATCGTCACCAGACCCTCGATCAGGTCCGCCACGCTGGTCGGTTCGATCGTCACCTCCATACGCCCGGCTTCGATTTTGGCCATGTCCAGCAGTTCGTTGATCATGTCCAGCAGCGAGCGACCGCTGGAAAGAATGTTGTTGAGATACCGCGTGCGCTTGGGGTCCGCGTTCTCTTCACTCTGCGCGATCTCGACGAGCAGTTCCGTGAAACCGATGATCGAATTGAGCGGCGTGCGCAGTTCGTGGCTGACGTTGGCGACGAATTCGTTCTTCAGCCGGTTGGATTCGAACAGGCCGATGTTCGCCTCGGCAAGCTGATTGATCTTGAGATCGAGATTCTCATTGATCGCGCGGAGCTGGGTCTGGCCCTGTTCGAGGCGTTCGAGCATCGTGTTGAATGCGTCGGAAAGCTGCTCAAACTCATCGCCGGTCCTGATCTCCGAGCGAATCGTCAGATCCCCCGCCTGCACCTTTTCCGTCGTCTCGCGCAACTTGCGCACCGGCGAGAAGATCAGCTTCGTCAGGATGAAGTAGAACACGAGAATGGCGGTGAGCGATGCGGTCATGCCGGCCGCAATAATGAAGATGCGGCTTTGCAGGAGCTGACCTTCCGCCAGCACGCTGCGACGATCAATCACGAGCACCGCACGCAGCGGGTCGGCCATCTCCGGCGCGAAGACGAACGGCGTGAAGTCCAGGAGCGCGGTGTCCCGGATCGCCCGGCGCTGCGACTCGCGGATCACCCGTGCGTAGCGGTACACCCGCTGGCCGTCCATGGTGGTCTGTAATGATCGCTCGGTAAAACCCGCGTCCTGACGGGCACGGTCGACCACGGACGTGATGAACGGATCGCGCTGCTCGGCCAGCTCGATCTGATCGATCGTGTAGAGCCGAATCGACAGCGCATCACGATCGTCATCCTGAAACAGCTCTTCAACGGAGAGCGGCGGTCCGCTTCTCAATTCGAGCTGGCCGAGCTGGATCTCCCCCGTCAGCCACGCCTCGGCCAGTTGCCGGGCGACTTCAATCTGACCCTCCCGAACGATGGACGGCGTCCGCAGCCAGGGCACCGCCAGCGCGGCGGTGATGATGAGCACCACCGCGCAGCCGAAGAGCAGTTGACACTTGTTCGCGAGACTGATGCCGGAAACCATGGTCGTATTGTCCCGTGTGGACCCGGCAGGGCAACTGACGCCGGGACGGGCGTGACCGGGGCCCGGCGGGATGAGGATGACCTGCCCCGCGGCGGGCGGCTGACGCCGAGCCGATTGCGCGTCATTCGGGGTCAAATCCGCGTCGTCCGGACTACCCTCCGGCGGCCCGTCTTCCTACAATGAAGATCCTTCACGAACGGCACGCCCGCCGCACGGCACCCACCCCGACGCCGGGCGGCGATTCGATTGGAATCATCACCGGCAGGCGGGCCAGACGGGAAGATCCCCGCCCGATACCGCCGGAACTCACGCTTGAAGAAACACCGGTTGACCATCATTGACCGACCGAGGAGGCACGCTCATGACCACCGCCAGCACCCCCAGTACCCTTACCGCCGAACAGGCCAAGAGTGATCCGCTGCACCTGATCGATGTCGATCATGTCCGGTTTTACGTCGGCAACGCCAAGCAGGCCGCCTATTTCTACGCCCACTGCTTCGGCTTCCAGGTCGAGCAGGTCAGCGACCTCACCACCGGCGAGCGCGAAGCGGCGAGCTACCTGCTCACGCAGGGCAACATTCGCATGGTGCTCACCACCGGCCTCGGCAAGGATCATCCCGCTCAGCGGCATGTTCAACTCTATGGAGACGGCGTGAAGGACATCGCGCTCAACGTCTTCGATGCGGAGAAGGCCTACGAACGGGCGGTCGCCAACGGCGGCGAATCCGCCTACGAGCCGATCGAGTACAAGGACGAGCACGGCACGGTCACCATGGCCGGGATCAAGACCTACGGCGAGGTGGTGCATTCATTCGTTTCGCGCTCCGGCGAGTACGAATTGCCGAAGGTCAAAAAGGGCGGCGTCTTCATGCCGAAGTTCCGCAAGTACGAGAACTTCGCCCTCAACGAATACAACAAGAAGCACCCCTGCGGCCTGAAGTACTTCGACCACTGCGTCGGCAACGTCGAGCTCGGCAAGATGAACGAGTGGGTCGCGTGGTACGAGAACGTGATGGAGTTCAAGCTCTTCAAGCACTTTGATGACAAGGACATTTCCACCGAGTACTCCGCGCTGATGAGCAAGGTGATGAGCTCCGGCAACCACC
>SKZB01000065.1 GCA_007127615.1 Phycisphaerales bacterium
CAGCGGCCCGCCTCGTTGAGGCCGCGCAGGTCGTAACCGCAGCAGACGCACGGCAGGGGTTTCCCGGTCTCGAGCACGCGGATGGGTTGTCCGGTCGCATCTTCACGCCCGGCACGGAGTCTCTCGCCGGCGAGGGGATCTGGCGCGACCGGCTCGTGCTCGCGGGCATCGTCAGACATGATCGCGCTCCCCCGTTGGGTTTACGGTTCGTCTGATTCGGCCTCGCTCTGCTCACCGAAGATGGCCGATCCGACCCGGACGATGTTCGCGCCGCACTCGATCGCCACTTCAAAGTCGTTGGTCATGCCCATCGAAAGAATGTTGAAGCGATCGTTGACGACGCCCGCGCTGCGAATGTCATCGAACAGTTCGCGGCAGCGTTCGAAGGAGGGGCGCGCCTGCTGCGGATCCTCGAAGTGCGGCGCCATGCACATCAGGCCGCGCACGCGTATGTTCATGGTCGTTTCGATCTGCTCGACCAGGTGCCGCGTTGCGGCGGGAACGATGCCGTATTTGCTCTTTTCCCCCGATGTGTTGACCTGTACGAGAACCTCAATCGGTTCATCCTGCCGATTGGCGTGCTGTTGAATTTCCTCGGCGAGCCGGAGGGAGTCCACCGAGTGCACCAGCCGCGCCAGCTCGAGCACCTTCCGGGCCTTGTTGCGCTGCAGGTGGCCGATCATGTGCCAGCGGATGTCTTTCGGCGTCGGCAGGGCATCGCCCCGGGGTAACTCCCGCCGACGGTTGAGAAACTCTTCGATCTGTGCGGTGCGCTGAAGCAGGTTCTGCACGCGGTTCTCGCCGAAGTCGCGCTGTCCGAGCTCGATGAGAGCGCGGATGTCCTCGATGGCGGCGTACTTCGTCACCGCCACGAGAATAATCTCGTCGGCCCGGCGACCGGAACGGGCGGCGGCATCGGCGATTCGCGCCTTGATCTGCTCGTACCGCTCCTTCAGCGTCGATGGCGTCTGCATTCCCGCGCGTTCTCCCTGGGCAGTCGGCATGTGAAAAGCATACGCGCGATCGGCCGGGTTCACAAGATCGGGAACGTCGGCACGAACCGGCCACGACGGTCCTTTCCGGCAATCGAACTTCGGTGCGCGGCCCACGGGACGCACGGCCTCCGCGTGTTACGATGAGGACTCGATTGACCGCGAGACCAAGGGAGGATGTGACCGAATGACAGCGTCCACCGCGAAGCCGACGGTGTTGATCGTGCGCGACGGATGGGGCGAGAACCCCAACACCGCGCACGATGCGTTCAATGCGATCAGGCTGGCCCGCACGCCGGTGGATGATCAATTGGGAGAGGAGTGGCCGCGTACGCTGATCAGGACGAGCGGCGAGGACGCCGGCTTGCCCCCGGGAACGATGGGCAACAGCGAGGTCGGCCATCAGAACATCGGGGCCGGGCGCGTCGTCGATCAGGAGGTGATGCGGATCACCCGCGCGATCCACGACGGCTCGTTCTTCGAGAACGCGGGTCTGCGCGGCGCGTTCGAGCACGCGGCGAACAATGATGGGTGCGTCCATCTGCTCGGCCTGCTTTCGGACGGGCAGGTGCATTCGGATATTGAACATCTCTTCGCGCTGCTCGAATTGGCGCAGCGTGTGGGCTTTCCCGGCGCGCGGGTCCTGATTCACCTCATCACCGACGGCCGGGACGTCGGGCCGAAGACCGCCCTCGGCTATCTCGACCGGCTCGAGTCCAGGATGCGCGAAGTCGGCATCGGGCGCATCGCGAGCGTCTGCGGGCGGTACGACGCCATGGACCGCGATCACCGGTGGGAACGAACCGCCCTCGCGTACCGCATCCTGACCGGCCGTGAGGTCAGACACGAGAAGTTCGATCCATCACGGCTGCGGGAAGCGCCCTCCGCCCGCGCCGCGATCGAGGCGTATTACGAGCATCCGACCGAACCGAGCCGCACGGGCGATGAGTTCATCAACCCGACCCGAATCCTGGTGCAGGAAGGAGATTCGGAAGGCACGTTCATCGGTGAAGGTGATGCGGTCATCTTCTACAACTTCCGGGGGGATCGGCCGCGGCAGATCACCAAGGCCTTCACGCTCGACGATGAAGCATGGGCGAACGTGCAGGGCGGGGGCTTTGCGCGCGGCGACCGCATCGGGAACCTCTACTTCTGCGCGATGACGGGCTACGAGCAGGGGCTGCCGGTCAGCGCGATCGCCTTCGAGAAGCCGCCGAAGTTGCGGGAGATCCTGGGACAGGTGGTCAGTGATGCCGGCCGGACGCAGTTCCGCTGCGCGGAGACCGAGAAGTTCGCCCACGTGACATTCTTTTTCAATGATTACCGGGAAGAGCCGTTTGAAGGCGAGCGCCGGAAACTCTGCCCCAGCCCGCGGGAGGTGTCCACGTACGACCAGAAACCGGAGATGAGCGCGCGCGAGGTGTGCCGGGAGGTTCTGGAGCGGCTCGGCGCGGAAGACGGCGAAGATCTGCTCGTCGTGAACTTCGCCAATCCCGACATGGTCGGTCACACCGGCAATCTTGATGCGGTGGTCAAGGCGGTTGAAGTGGTGGATGAGTGTGTGGGCCAGATCGTGCGTGCGACGCTGATCTGTGGCGGCGCGCTGATCGTGACGGCCGATCACGGCAACGCGGAGCAGATGTGGTCACCCGAAAATGACTCCCCCCACACCGCGCACACGACCTACGACGTGCCGCTACTGATCGTGGGCGAAGCGTACCGGAACCGGTCGCTGCGCGACGGCGGCCGACTGGCGGATATCGCGCCGACCCTGCTGGAGATGATGGGAATCGCGCCGCCGGAAGCAATGACCGGCCGGTCGCTCATTCAATCGTGAGCGCGACGAACGCCAGGATCAGGCGAGCGGGTTCGCAAAGTTCTTGCCGTAGATCGGCACGACGACCTTCAAAATGTTCATCAGCACCTCCGCGGGGGTGCCGATGGGATTGATCTTCGTGACCAGCGAGGCGTCGTAGCAGGAAAGGACCGGTGCGGTTTCTTCCTTGTACACCTCGAAGCGTTTGCGGACGATGTTTTCATCGGCATCGTCGTGCCGCCCCTGCTGTTCGGCGCGTCGCTTCATGCGCATGATCATCTCGTTGATGTCGGGGCATTCGAAATGAATCACCGAAAGAACGTCGATGTGTTCACCGATGGTTTTCGCCTGGTTCAGACTTCGTGGGATGCCGTCCAGCACCAGCACATCCCGTTCCTGATTGAAGCATCCGTCCTTGATGAGATGTTCAACGTGATTACGCCAGACTTTGATCGTCAGGTCATCCGGAACCAGTTCGCCGCGGGATGAATAGTCCATGAACTGCCGGCCGAGCTCGGAGTTCTTATCGAGCGCGCGGAAAATGTCGCCCGTGGCGAGGTGGACAAACCCCGGGATGCTGCCGAGCAGTTTGCCCTGGGTCCCTTTGCCGACACCCGGCGGGCCGAAAAGGAGCAAGCTCTGATACCGATCCGACATGTGGACGTCTCCACTTTGAGAAAAAAGTCACAAGCATCCAGTATCGCGAAAGTCGCGCGGAAGGGCAAATACAGGGCGTTCGGTGCCGTCGTTCCGCGGTCGCAAGCGGGAATTGGGGGCAGATCGGCCGGCCGGGGCGGGATGGTGTTTGCCCGGCCACTGAAGCCGACCGCACCCCCCGGCCGATGAACCTGCTGTGCCGCAACGCCGTCCGATCCAGGAAATTCGGGATATCATCGACATCGATGGGCTCCGCCAGGCCAACCCCGAGGAATTGAATCCGCCGGCCGCCCCGCCCGGGACGGGGCCCGCCCGCCCGTTCCTTTCGGTCTGGTTCCGCTGCTGTCATACCTACGGCCGGATGTACCGCAACCGGGAAGGGACCGCCTACGAGGGCCGATGCCCCAAGTGCAACACCAGGGTGCAAGCCCTGATCGGGCCGAACGGCACCAATCGTCGCCTCTTTGAGGCCAGGTAGATCCGGCTCAGCGCGGTGTCCCGATGCTCGGATGCCGGGTCGTGGCCCCCCCGATCTCTTCGATCGGTGCGATTCGACCCGGAGGCGTTTCTGCGTCTGCCCGAAGGATGGCCGACGATCGGCGACGGTTGGTTCAACCGCGGCGGGTGCGCAGCCGCCCGCCCAGACGGCGCTTCGGGACCGCCTTGGGCACCAGCCCGCCGGGGAAACGGCTGGGGTCGGTGGCTTCCTTTTCTGAAGGC
>SKZB01000316.1 GCA_007127615.1 Phycisphaerales bacterium
CCGTATTGATTCACCGCAGCGCGTCCCCGGACGCGCTGCGGTTTTCTTCTGTCAGGAGCGTGCCCGATCGAATCTCGTTGGCGGTGCGGCTCAGCCGTTTTCCGCGCCGGGGCGCGTCCAGTCGAACGCCTTGTCCTTGTGCAGAACGCCCGCCCCGAGTTTGATGCAGCGCCGGCAGATCATCGCCTCCTCGTACATCGGGCTTTGCCAGCCGGGCTCGTTCGGCCGGTTCTGCGCGGCGCGATCCTGCTCCTTCTCCAGACACAACGTGCAGTGATAGTCCTCCGGTGCGGTCGGCGCTTCATCCCGCACAACCGTCACGTACGCCACCCGCAGGCACCGGCCGCAGATACAACTGCCGTGGTGCCCTTCGATCATCGGCGTCTCTTCCGTCCACTCCCGGTGACAGAAATCGCAGAGCACATCCGACATCTGCACGTTGTCTTCATCGATTCCGGGTTTGCGCATCTGGTGGGCCTGATCCTGTTGGTTCGTGGTGGCGACCTGATCACGATGACTGATGACGGTCGAAATGCAACCCCGGAAGCGTCCGTAGGCTCGCGGTTCCACGGACAGAAGCTGCGGAACCGAAGGCCCGGTCTTTTCATTTGCCCGGTCAACGGTAAGATCGTACACCATGAGCAATAAATCGCCACGCACACGAACCGAACGCGATTCCATGGGCGAGATGACCGTGCCGGGACACGTCCTGTACGGGGCGACGACGCAGCGGGCGGTGCTGAACTTCCCCGTCTCCCACCGCCCCCTCCCGCCCCAGATCATACACGCCTTTGCGCTGCTGAAATCCGCCTGCGCCGAAGCAAATCATGAGCTGAAGAAGCTCGATCAGAAGCGGACCCGACTCATCGTCCGCGCGTGCCGCGAGATCGCCGATGCCTTTCGGGATGGCCCGGAAACGGACGCCGCCCGGGCGATGATGGAGCACTTCCCGATCGATGTCTTCCAGACCGGCTCGGGCACCTCGACCAACATGAACGTGAACGAGGTCGTCTCCAACCTCGTCTGCCGCTACGAAAAGCAGTCGATCGGCGCCAAGGAACCGGTCCACCCCAACGACCACGTGAACATGGGGCAGTCGTCCAACGACACTTTCCCCAGCGCGATGCAGATCGCCGCGGCGATGTCGATCCGGACCGATCTGATCCCCGCGCTCAAAAAGCTCGCGACCGCGCTCCGGAAGAAGGCCCGGCAGTGGGACCCAATCGTCAAGATCGGGCGCACCCATCTGATGGACGCCACGCCCATCCGGCTCGGCCAGGAATTCTCCGGCTATGCGGCCCAGATCGATTGCTCCCTCCTCCGCGCCGAGCGCGGGCTCGAACGGCTGGCGGAGAACCTCCCCCTCGGCGGGACGGCGGTCGGCACCGGCATCAACACCCATCCCCGCTTCGGCAAGCTGGTCGCGCAGAAGCTCGGCAAGTCCACCCGGATCAAGTTCACCGAAGCGGCGAATCACTTCGAAGCGCAGGCCACCCGCGACTGCATCGTGAACGCCTCGGGGGAACTCAAGACGATCGCGGTCGCGCTTTCGAAGATTGCCAGCGATGTACGGCTGCTCGGCTCTGGGCCGCGCTGCGGTCTGTTCGAACTCGCGCTGCCGGCGACCCAACCCGGCTCATCGATCATGCCCGGCAAGGTCAACCCCGTCATCTGTGAATCCGTGATGCAGGTCACCTGCCAGGTGATCGGCAACGACGCGGCGATCACGACCGGCGGGCTCGGGGGGGTCGGGTCCCTGCTCGAACTCAACGTCGCCATGCCCATGATGGCGGACAACCTGATCCGTTCGATCACCCTGCTCGCCAACGGCGCGACGATCCTCAACGAGAAGTGTATCGACGGGCTGCAGGTCAACCGGGAAATCGCCACCGGCATGGTCGAAAAGTCGCTGATGATGTGCACGAGCCTCGCGCCGGTCATCGGCTACGACCAGGCGGCGAAGGTCGCCAAGGAAGCGTTCGCCACCGGCAGGACCGTGCGGGAATACGTCCTCGAACACGAACTGGTCGATCCGAAACAGCTTGATGAGCTGTTGGATGCGGGTTCAATGACCGAACCGAGTGCGTAAGGAACTGATCGGCGACGGCACGCCGCCCGGGGCTGAGCGGGCCGGCGCCGGTTACCCGTGGCCGGCCGGCCGGCGGTCCCCCGCCACCCCCCGCACTTTCGCAATCAGTTGCTCGACGCGTTCGGCGTGTTCTTCGGCTTCCACCAGACCCCGCATCGTGTGTTCACCGCCGGGCACGCGGAGCAGCTCTGCGTCCTTCACGGTCTCCGCCACGGCGCGGCCGTGTTCGACCGGGGAGACGATATCCCGCTCACCGTGCACCACGAGGACGGGACAATCGATGCGCCGGAGCCGATCAGCGTCGAGCGAGCGCGGCTTCACGCCGAACAGCAGGTGGCCGAGTATCGCCAGATCCGTCACGGGACGGCTCGGCAGGTGATTGCGCCGCAACCGGCCGCACAGCGATCGATGGAAGCTGATGTACGGCGCGTAGGCGATCACGCCGACGATCCGCCGCGCGGTCTCCGGCGCCGACGCCGCGGCATCGAGTGCGATCACCGCGCCCATCGAGAAACCGATCAGCAGGACGCGCGGGGCTTCCAGCCGCCCGATCAGCGCGAGCAGGTCTTCCGCTTCGCCGTCGCCGAGCCGGGCGCGGCCGCGCTCGGATTCCCCGTGGCCGCGCAGGTCGTAGAGGACGATGCGTTCTGCGCTGGCAAGCCACGGCTTCGCCAGCGGCAGGAAATCCAGACGCGACTGCCCCCAGCCGTGCACGAAGATGATGCACAATCCTTCATCCGCGCGCGCATCGGTTCCATCGCCGCCACGGACCATACCCGGAATCTCCCACACGGGCAGGTGCGCGCCGTCCGGCCGGTCGAGTCGCCAGGAGTCATACGCCAGGTTCATCTCGCCGGGATCAGACGGCAGGCCGCGGGCGAGCGCGTAGCCCATGGTCCGCCGGGGCGGATGGGTCATCTCCCGCGCGAGGATCGCGGTGAGGATCAGCAGCAGCAGCGCGAGCGCGGTACCGAAAAAGAGGAGCGTCCCGAACACCCCCCCAGTGTAGCGGGGCAGGAGCGGTGCAGCCCTCCGTCACTCCGCCCCTCCGTCACTCCGTCACTTCCCTTCGTGCCTTCGTGCCTTCGTGCCTTTTGCGAGCATTCCATGTCCGGCACATCCAATTCCACCGGCTCGCTACACTCCTTTCGTATGAAACCATCGCTCCAGGTCGGCAATACCGCTGAGCACACCGTCACGGTCACCGAGGAGATGTGCCCGGCCTTCGACGGCATCGTCGTGCACCGCGTCTATTCGACGTGGTCGATGGCGCACCACATGGAGATCGCCGCCCGCCTGGTCCTCGCGCCGCATCTGGATGAAGACGAGGAAGGCATCGGTTCGCATCTGTCGATCGACCACCTCGGCCCGACGCCGGTCGGGCATCGGGTGCGGCTCGTGGCGGAGGCAATCGAAATCGGCCCGACGACGCTGGTGTGCGATGTCAACGCGTACCACGCTCGAGAAGAGGGCGACAAACTGGTTGGCCGGGGCCAACAGGTCCAGCGCATCCTGCCGAAGGAGAAGCTGAGGCAACTGATTGAGCGAGCCGGTGGTTGAAGATTAACCGTTGGTGCGCGTTACTCGAAAACGAGGAAGAAGATAAACACCGCTGAGATCGTCAGCACCCACGCACCGATCGCCAGCAACCATCGTTCCGAAGTCGATCGTCGCTGAATCCACCGTGCGCTCCTGATCCAGAGGAGGCAGAGAGTAAGAAGCACGATTCCCTTGGCGCAGAGGAGGCCGATCTCCCAGAGCTCAGGCCCGAATACATCGTTCCTGATGAGTGGGACCACCAGGGCAAAGCCCGTGAGCAGCAACGCGAAACCCGCGCCGGCCGCGAGTCCGACCAGACCGGCATAGAACGCCGCCCGTCGCGGCTCCCGGACCGCGATACGGAGTTCCAACTCCCAACCACATTCGGGGCAGGTGCTGCCCCGCAGTCGATGCAGGTTGTACCCGCACAACGGGCATTCATCCGAACTGACCGCGAGGTACTGTTCCAGCAGTACGGTGGGGTCCGCCTCGGTGTCGTTCGGTTCCATTCCGGCCATGGCGTGCCTCAATGCAGAAGGCCCCTTGAACAGC
>SKZB01000339.1 GCA_007127615.1 Phycisphaerales bacterium
AAACGGCTCAATGTACCCCGCCGCATCACCGATCAGCGCGCACGATCCGCCCGCCATCCGGGTGGGGGCGTGCGGCATCGGTCCGGCCGCGGTGAGTGAGCGCAGGTCGGTGATACTGATCTGGTCGAGGCCAATCTGCTGAAGCACCTCGAAACGGCCCGCCAGAGCGCGCACGAATGCGTCCGGCCCGAGCTTCGGCCCGGCCCCGGGCAGCACGAGCGCGCCGATGTGAAGCGTGTCGCCCGCTTCGCGCACGATACCAAGGTAACCCGTGCGGTCGAGAAACATTTCGATCGCCTCCGGTCGGAGTTCATGCCGGCCGGGCTCACTGATCTGAAACGAAAAACCGTACCCCCGGCCGGTCCGCGCCGGACTCCAGCCGGCATGCCGCGCAATACGACTGCGCAAACCATCCGCGCCGACCAGCAGGGGGGCGCGCCAGAGAGTCGTCGTTGTCTGGTGTACGGCGGCCACGACCGCCGCTTCATCATCGATGGATTCGATGCGCGCGGTCGCCGGCTGCATCACGATCGCCCCGTGCCGCGCTGCTTCGTCGAGCAGCAACTGATCGAGATCCATTCGCCGTACGATCAATCCGCGCGCGAGGGGAAATTGAACGGCGGCACAACCGGGCAGATGCAGGCCCAGCGCACGGGTTTCACCGACCGCGATCTCCTCGATCGGCCGGCGTAGATTGATCGCATCGAGCCGGGGAAGAATGCGCGGATTGAGACAGTGCCCGCAGGTCGCCACCCGGTTCCGCTCGCCGCGTTCGATGACCACCACGCGCACGCCGAGTCGCGCCAGTTCACGACCGGCCACCGCGCCGGCCGGACCGCCACCGATGATGACGACATCGGCGGATTGAACGCGGGAATCGGGCACGGGCAACTCCGGTCGGGATGATGAAACGGTCACGACAATGCCGGCAGACGATCCTACGCCGGTTTCGCCCTTCCGGCCGAATCAGATGCATCGATCGTTTCAATTCCCCCTCATCCCGCCGCCACAACTTTCTCCGCCACATCGACTTCAATCTGAACCGGCTCGCGCAGGACATACTCCCGCTTGAGACGCGGGTTCAAGCGGCAAAGCATCTCGTGGGCGAACGTGCCGCCGCGTTCGGCCAGCGCGGGCAGGTGGTTTGGCGCGGCGCGATCATCGGAAATCAGCTCGATCGTCGAACCGACATCGACCGCGTCGCGGCCGAAACGCGCCACGGCGTCGGTCAGGTCGATCGTGATCTGATCCATGTTCACCGCGCCCACGACCGGCGCATCGCACAACTCCGTGCCGCCGCCGGTCTCAACGCGCAGTCGCACCATGCCTCCCGGTGTGTTGCGGGCCAGTTTGGCATCGCTCGCGCCGAGGTTCATCGGGTAGCCGTCGGCGTAACCGACGGGGACGACACCCATGACGGTGTCACGCGGCGCGGTCCACGTCGCGCTGTAGCCGATCGTTCGCCCCTTCGGCACGCGGCGCACCTGAACGAGGTGACTCTTCCACACCACGGCGGGTTGAAGCTTCTCGCCTTCGATGATGATCTCACCGCCTTCGATCATCTCCAGACCGTAGCCGGCCCAGGCGAGACCGATCCGGATCATGGAACGGTGGTACCGCTGCGCGCGAAGCGTCGCGAATGTGCTCGCGCAGTGAATCAGGCAATCTTCGGGGATGAACTCATTCGCATGATCGACGATCTCGTTGAACTGCCTGAACTGGCGATCGGTGAACTCGAGGTCACTTTCGGCGTGGGCGAAGTGAGTGTAGAGTCCCGCCAGTTGCAGGCGCGGATGCCGGTGGATGCGCTCAATCAGCGCCGGTGCGCCCTCCGCATCGCACCCGCCGCGGCTCATGCCGGTGTCGACTTCGAGGTGCACCGGAATCGCCGCGCCGAAGCGTTCGGCGACCGCGATCAGATCGTCCAGGTGCGCTTCATCGTGCACCGTCAGATGCAGACGGCGGCAGATCAGGGCCCGGTAGATCTCGTCCAGTCGGTCGATCTCGCGGACGGGCATCAGGATGAGGATCGGCGCGGTGATCGCGCGTTTGAGCAGTTCGGTGGCTTCCGCGGGGTCGTACACCGCGAGCATGTCCGCCCCCGCGCCGATCAGGGTTCGTGCGATGCGCGGTGCGCCCAGGCCGTAAGCATCGGCCTTGACGATCGGGCACAACCGGCAGGCGTCGCCGACGATCCGCTTGAGCAGCCGCAGGTTCTGGCTGACGGCGGCGAGATTGATTTCCAAGAGACTGGTTTCGCGCATGGCGGGCGGGATCCGGGTTCGGGTCAGCGGCCGGACGTGGGGGTGGCCATAACCGACCGCCGGCACAGGTGATGATAGAACATGTCCCATCGGTTGTATCGACCGAACCCGCCGCGTACCATGATCATGACGGCGCGATGATCAGCGCCCCCATCGAGGGTTCTATCGGTCGAGCCGCTGGCCACCCACGACTGGTCGGCCGGATTCGATCGAAAGGAATCAATTGAGTGAAGTGATGACCCAGACGACCCCCAGCAACAATTCCCCTGCGGAATCGGATATTTTCGCCTCCGGCCAGACTTTTGCCGAGCTCGGCCTCCGGCCGGAGATTCTCGACGGCATCACGAAGATGGGCTTCGTTCACCCCACGCACGTGCAGTCGAAGCTGATCCCCCTCGCCCTGGAAGGCAAGGACATTCTCGGCCAGTCGAAAACCGGGACGGGGAAAACGGCGGCGTTCGGCCTTCCGATTCTGCACAAGACCGACGGCAAATCACCGTTTGCCTCACTGATTCTCGTTCCGACGCGCGAGCTGGCGATCCAGGTCACCCATGAGCTGCGTGAGCTCGCCCGCTCCACCGACCTGAAGATCGTGGCGGTGTACGGCGGCCAGCGCATGGGGGTCCAGATCACCAAGCTGGAAAAAGGACCGGACATCATCGTCGGAACGCCGGGCCGGGTGATGGACATGCACCGCCGCGGCCACCTGCCCTACGACAAAATTCAGTTCGCGGTGCTCGATGAAGTCGATCGGATGCTCGATATCGGCTTCCGGGACGACATTCGGCGGATTCTCGGCACGATCAAACAAAAGCACCAGACGATCTTCGTCTCCGCGACCATCTCCGAGGAGATCGACAAACTCTCGCGGCAGTACATGAACAATCCGGTGCGGCTGGAGTTGACGACCTCCAAGAGTCTCACCGTTTCGCAGGTCACGCAGAAGTACTTTCCCGTCCAGCCGTGGGACAAGAATCAATTGCTGCTTCACCTTCTGAAGAGCCATAAACCCGCGATGACGATCGTATTCTGCCGCATGAAGCAGACGGTCGATGCGCTGACGAGCTATCTGAACCGGAAGAAAGTCGAAGCGCACGCGATTCACGGTGATATGTATCAGGGCAAGCGCAACAGCGTGATGCAGAAGCTGCGCGCCGGGGAGTTGAGCATCCTGGTGGCGTCTGATCTTGCGGCGCGGGGTCTGGATGTCGATGACATCACGCACGTGATCAACTTCGACCTGCCCGAAGATCCCGAAGTCTACGTCCACCGCATCGGCCGCACGGCCCGGGCGGGACGCGACGGGATCGCCTGGTCGTTTGTGACTCCCGACCAGGGGCATTTGCTGACGGAGATCGAGAAACTGACCAACACCGAGATCCAGGTGGAGAACTTCGGCGACTTCAAGCCCGGACCGATGCCGAAGGAAATCTCCGAACGGATGGAAGCGGATGCGAAGCGGCAGCAGGAAATGCGCACCAAAGCCAGCCGCACCTCTCCGCGGCCGCCTTCAGAGAAGGAAGCCACCGACCCCAGCCGTTTCCCCGGCGGGCTGGTGCCCAAGGCGGTCCCGAAGCGCCGTCTGGGCGGGCGGCTGCGCACCCGTCGCGGTTGAACCATCGGTCGCCGATCGTGGGCCACCCTTCGGGCAGATCCAGTAACGCCTCCGGGTCGAATCACACCGATCGAAAAGATCGGGGCGGGCGGCCCACGACCCGGCATCCGAGGCATCGGAACACCGCGCTGAGCCGGATCTACCTGGCCTCAAAGAGGCGACGATTGGTGCCGTTCGGCCCGATCAGGGCTTGCACCCTGGTGTTGCACTTGGGGCAACGACCCTCGTAGGCGGTCCATTCCCGGTTGCGGTACATCCGGCCGTAGGTATGACAGCAGCGGAACCAGACCGAAAGGAACG
>SKZB01000006.1 GCA_007127615.1 Phycisphaerales bacterium
CAGGTCACCCATCAGTCACTGGAGCTCTTCGGCTTTGAAGCGGCCCGCATGGGCAACATGCTTCTGATCAACGGCCAGCAGGTCGCCGTCGCCGAGGCGTGTAACGGCATGCGGCTGGTTTTCTCTCTCTCCATCGTCGTCTTCGCCTTTGCGTTCTCCGTCCCGCTGCGTTCGAGCATGCGGGTCATGCTCATCGTGCTCAGTCCGCTGATCGCGCTGATCGCCAACGTGATCCGGCTCGTGCCCACCAGTCTGCTCTACGGGACGACGTCGGTTGAGAATGCCGAACGCTTCCACGATATCTCCGGCTGGGTCATGCTGCCGCTGGCGCTGGTGGGATTGCTCGCACTGCTCAAGTTCCTGCAGTGGCTGGAACTGCCGGTGACCTCTTATCGATTGGCCAGCTCATGACACCGACCAAGCATGACAAGCGCCGGAATCTGCTGAGACGTGTCAATGAGATCGCGCCGATCCTCAGTATCGCGATCATGCTCGTGCTGCCGTACTGGTTCCAACACGATCCGCAGACCGTCCCGATCGACGGCCCCCAGCAGGAAGCCGTCGCGGCGGCGATCGGCGGCATGCCCTACCGGATCGGTTCGTGGGCGGGCCGGGATATCGATGTGCCCGAGGCGGCGGTGCGCATGCTCCGACCCAACGCGCTGCTGGGCCGGAAGTTCACCAACCTCGAGGACAGCCGCTGGATGGATCTCATGCTCGTCCACTGTGGCGATACCCGCGACATGCTCGGCCACTATCCGCCGGTCTGTTATCCCGCCGCCGGCTGGGTGCAGGATGAGATCCGCTCCGGCGCCCGCGCCGCCGAAGGCCAGGACAAGGTGGGCCTGGTCGAGCTGACGGTGCAGGGGCAGCGGATTGAGGCCGCCCATTACCGGTTCTTTCAACTGCGGGATTGGGGCGATAACGCCCGGATACAGATTCTGAACTTCTTTGTGCTTCCCGACGGTGAAATCACACACGATCTCGACCAGGTGCGCCGACGTACCAACTGGTTGGGGGCGTCCGTCCACGGCGTGGCCCAGGTGCAGGTGCTGTTTGATGATGATCGGAAGCTCGACGAGGCGGTCTCGGACCTTGAGGAATTGCTCGGAGGCATGAGAGAGATTTTTATCGCGTTGGGCGTCGGGGAGAAAGACTCGGAGGAAGTCACGAAAGATGAGTGAAAGACACAGTCCATCTCGGGATTCCGGCGAAAGCCCCCTGATGCTGCCCGACTGGCAGGACGATGTCCGCGCCGGTCGTGATGAGCCGCAGCAGCAGAATCTCTGGCATCTGGTGACCGACCGGATGGCGGGCCGGTGGAAGTATGCCGTTCCGCTGGCGATTCTTCTGGCGGGCGGGCTGGCCTTCGCCGGTTACCACTCGACCGAGCCGAAGTACGAAAGCTCCGGCATCATTCGCGTGGCGCCGCGCATCGCCCCCGTGATGCGCGAAACGCCCGAAACCGGCGTGATGCCCTTTTACACCCAGTTCGTCCAGTCGCAGGCGCAACTTCTTCAGAGTCACCGCGTCCTCGATCGCGCGGTCCAGTCGCTCGATCTGAGTCAGTTCCCGTGGCAGGACCGGGAAGAGGCCCTGCGCGATATCCGGCGCCATCTTTCCGCCCGCGCCGACCGCCAGAGTGAACTCATCAGCGTGACGTTCCAGGCCGACTCCGGCCGGATCGCGCAGGAAGTTCTCAACGCCGTGCTCACGGCCTACGACGAGCTCTACGGATCGGTGGAAGGTGAAGACGTTCGGCGGAAAATGCAGGCGCTCAACACCAACCGGAGCGAACAGCGCAATCGGCTCAGCCAGGTGCGGAACGAAATCCAGGACCTGATCGCGTCGACGGGGTACGCCGTCCACAGTTTCAGCAATCTGATCGAGCAGCGCGCGTCGCTCATCTTCGAATACGAGGCGGAGTTGCGCCAGCTTCGGCACCAACTTGAGGTCGAGCGCGACCTGAACCCCGAGGTCGATCCGGAAGGCGCGGAGACGGCGTCCGAAACGGATCGCGCCGCGGATGACTTTGTGCCGAGCGAAGAGCAGCTACGGCAGTTTGACCCGGAACTGGAGCGCCTCTTCCGGCTTCGTGAAGATGCGCAGTACGCCTTCGAAGAAGCGCAGCAGCGGTTTACCGAACGTCATTACGATTATCGCCAGGCCCAGCGGCGGCTCGAACGCCGGGAAGAGCAGTACCGGGAGCAGCTCGAGATCGCGCGGTTCGAGTTTCTTGCCCTCGGCGACGATGCCTTTGAGGAATTGGGTGAGGTGGCGGCGATTCCCGTGATCCGGCGGCGAATCGAACTGCTGGAGGCGGAGGTTCAGCAGCACCGGGAGTCCACCCGTGAGCTGAGTGAACTGCAGCTCCGCATCGATGATCTTCGGACGCGGGAGAGCAGCTACGAGCAGGAGTTGAACGACATCTCCCGCCGCATTCGCGAGCTGGACGTCGAATCGGAATCGGTGCTGCAGGGCCGCATCAGCATTGCCGCCCGCGGCGACCGGCCGTCCTCGCCGAACCGCGACCAGCGACTGACCCGGGCCGCGATGGGCGCGGTCGCGGGATTCGGTACGGGGTTCGGTCTGCTCTTCCTGCTCGGCACCATCGATCGGCGGGCGTACACCGCCGGTCAGATCGCCCATGACAGTCAGCAGCTTCGTCTGCTCGGAATCCTTCCGGCCCTGCCGAAGAAGCGGGCCGATATGGAGGAATCCGCCGTGGCGGCCCACTGCGTTCACCAGATTCGCAACCAGCTCGAGTCGATGACGCGGCAGATCAAGGGCTCCCCCGTGATCGCCGTGACGAGCGCGTACCAGGGCGACGGCAAGACGAGTCTGACCCTGGCGCTGGGCGCCTCCTACGCCGCATCCGGCTACCGCACGGTGCTGGTGGATACCGACCTGGTCGGCCAGAGTCTGACGCAAGACTGCCGGCTGGAGAAGGAGGCGGGGCTGAAGGAGTACATGCTCTCGGATCCGAAAGACCGGATCCCGGTGCCGGCGGTGGCCGCCGGCGCGCTCGACGTGGTTCCGGTCGGGACCAGCAACCGGTTCGGGCCCGAATCGATCCGGCGGGTGCTGCTCGAGCGGATGCTCGACGACCTGCGCGGCCGCTACGAGATCATCCTTCTGGATACCGGTCCCTTTCCCGGCAGCATCGAGAGTCTGCCGGTCGCCACGGCGGCCGACGGCGTTCTCTTCACGTTGTGGCGGGGCCGACGCTGGACCCGGTTGCGGGAGTCGGTCGAGCTGCTCCGCAGCTCCGGCGGGACCTGTCTGGGACTGGTGCTCAACTACGCCCGCGCATCGGACTGTGACTATTACGTTTCCAAGTCGAGCGTCTCTCAACTGGCGCTGCCGGAACGCCGGACCGCGGCGGCCGGGACGGCTCCCGGAGCCGCTTCCGTGGGCGGCAACGGGCGTCCACCGGTGCGTCCGCGCAATGTCTTGATGAGAGCCATGGAGGCCCGGAACGAAGGATCCCAGGAGGAGTGAGTCGAACCCGGCGGCGCGCCCCGACCCTCATGCCGCGTCATCACCGGAGACGACGACCGCCGGCGAAGTCGATTTTCAGAATGATTCTTTCCAAATGATTCAGAGCACCGATCTGGCCCATCCGATCCCTCCGCCCACGCTGCGCGATCAGCGCGGGTTTTCGATCTGGGGTCTGTCGGCCCGGGAACTGCACGATGCCTACTGGCGCGGCCGCGGCGTCGAGTGCATCCGCCCCGGCGACACCGGGTCGCCGGACCGGGCGGCGGATCTCTATCTGCTGCTCGATCCCGATCAACTCGTTCTCTTTGATCTTGCGGCGATTCTGGAACATCTGGCGTGGCGGCGGGCGCAGTTGACCCACATCAGCATCACCACCGCCAACACCACCCAGTATTTCGAGCGCATCATGCTCGATCCCGATGGTCTCGTGGAGCGCATTCAGCGGACCTACGAATCCTCCCGCCGGGCCTCCCGCCGGGCCTCCCGCCGGCTCGGACTGACGATGTCGCCCCGCGTCGCGGCAAAGTGGCTTCTTGCCGAGCCGGGCCGTGCCGGCTGGAAACAGTTGCGGCGCTCCATCTCGGTGGAGCATCTGGATCGCCTGCGGCTGGAAGGGCGCACCTACGAAGCCGACGATGCGCTTCAGACCGAGCCGTTTCTGCGCGACCTCATCGGAC
>SKZB01000389.1 GCA_007127615.1 Phycisphaerales bacterium
ATCCACTCACTCGGACGATCGGAATATTTCGTGTGGCAGTGAAGATCAACTTTGGTGCTGGGCATGGGGGACAATTTCATCGGCCTGCTCCTTCCGTGGAAGTGGAGTTCGGAACCGTGATTGGCGGTGCGCTATCCATGCGCACATTCATGTTTAGAAGCATCCGATCAGATTGTGAAGATCGCGTCATCGTTCCGCTCGAAGTGCGTTCGAACCCCGTCAGCATCCATTGTGCCGAAAAGAGTTGCGCGCGGACCGGCGACGCCCACGGTTGTCAGCCGAACAATCGCGGCGGCGCGGTCGACGGGGCCGCCGCGCCGTTGCCGGTGGCCGGTGACGTGGGGCGCGAGCCGGCGGCGGAGACCCGGAACTCGGGCGAAGTTTCCTTCTGGCCGGTGATCGACAGCAGGGGCAACAGATCCGCCGCCCGTTCACGCCAGAGCCGCTTGACCCGCTCCGGGCAGTTGCACTGGCGGGAAAGATGAAGCAGCGTGAGCCGGTTCAGGCGGGATTGATCGGCGATACGCCGGGCGGCGCACAGCGCTTCTTCGTTGGAAAGATGACCCTTGCCGCCCATGATGCGGCGCTTGAGGAACGCCGGCCGATCGCTGGCGATCTGCATCGAGCGGTCGTAGTTTGATTCCAGCGCCAGGGCGTCAAGATCAACGAACCGTTCGAACAGGTGCGGCGGTACGCTGCCGAGATCCGTCGCCAATCCCAGCCGCGTGCCGTGGTGGTCGATCACGAACCCGACCGTGCCGAGGTCATCATGGGCAAACGGCACGGGCTCAATCCGGGTGGCGGTCTCCGCGAGTGGCCACGGATCATCGTCAAACAGCTCCACGTGGCGAAAGTTGAGACCGATCTTCGCGGCCCGCCTCTGCTGGCGGCGGTGGATGTGCAGCCGAACCACCCCGTGTTCGACCAGCTTCACCCAACTCCGGTAGAAGTGATCCTGATCGAGGTGGGTGAGGAGAATGTCGGTGATCTCGTCCCGCTCCACGCCGAGGGGGCGCAGACGAAGGGCGGTCTGCCGGGGCGAGAAGCCGCAATCGATGAGCACCCGTTTTCGGCGGCCATCATGCTCCAGCGTCAGCAACGTGGCGTTGCCGGCGGAGCCGCTTCCGAGGACGCAGTAGGAGAGGGACATGTGGGTTGAGGGCCGGGATGAGTGATCCGAGAAGAGTGAACAGTGCGTGGCGTTGGGGAGATCAGGCGCCGGAGCGGGAGGGTCGGGGGCGGGCGGTGCAGATGCCGCGTTGGCTGGCTTCGAGAAACTCGATGTACTCCTTCACCATCGGCCGGTTGGCGCGCTCGCGCAGAAGTTCGGTGGCGTTCTTCACCGTGCGGCCTTTCCGGTAGAGCGTGGAGTAGACCCAGCGGACATCGTCGATCTCGGTCCGCTCGGCACCGGATCGCCGGAGCCCGACGAGGTTCAGGGAGCCGACGACGTTGACGCCGGTGAGCGTGAAGAAGGGGGGAACATCCTGACTTGCGCCGGCCAGGCCGGAAAGCATGGCGCCGCGGCCGATGCGGACGAACTGGTGGACCGCGCAGTTGCCCCCGAAAACAACGCGGTCGGCGATTTTCACGTGTCCTCCCAGCAGGGTGCCGTTGGCGAGGATGCAGTGGTGGCCCACCGTGGTGTCGTGGCCGGCGTGACTGCCCGCCATCCAGTAATTCTCGTCTCCGATGCGCGAGGGTTCTTCTTCCGAGGTCGCGCGGTGGATCGTCACGTGCTCGCGGAAGGTGTTTCCGTCACCGATCACGAGCCCCGCGCCGGGTCGGGCCGGATCCCACTTCAGATCCTGCGGCGCAAAGCCGAGACAGACGAACGGATACGCGCGGTTGCGCGCGCCCATCGTCAAAGGTCCGCTCACCCAGACGTTCCCCATCAGAGTCGTCTTCGGGCCGATCGAGATTGATCCGGTCTCACCATCCAGGACGCAACCCGGCCCGACCGTGACATCGTCAGCCAGAGTTACTTCGCCCCGGATGATGGCGGTGGGGTGCACCTCGGGCATGGCGGAAAGTGTAGCAGCCGCGTAGGCTTGTGAGGTTGACCCGCCATGTCATCTGCCGAAACCCCATGTTCCCTGACGGTCCGCGATCTTGGGCGGATGCCCTACGCCGAGGCGTTTGCGCTGCAGAAGGATTTGCAACGGGACGTGTTGGCCGCGCGCGAAAAGGATCGGCGCGAATGGATCGGGTATCTGCTGCTGGTTGAACATGATCCGCCGGTGATTACCGTCAGTCGCCGCAAGGGAGCGCGGAATCACCTGATCGCCACGCCGGAGATGCTTGAACGGGCGGGCGTCGGAGTCGCGGAGACCGATCGTGGTGGTGATATCACCTACCACGGCCCCGGCCAACTGGTGGCGTATCCGATTGTGGATCTGAACCGGCTCGGACTGCGTCTGCACGGGTACATGCGCCTGCTGGAAGAGACCGTCATCCGCACCCTGGCGGCGTGGGAGATCGCGGGGGAGCGGGATGAATCCGCCACCGGCGTGTGGGTGAAAATGGACGCGGACCGGTCGGTCACGAACCCGGCGAAGATCTGCGCGATGGGGGTGCGGGTTTCGCGCTGGGTGACGATGCACGGTCTGGCCTTGAACGTGCGGACGGACCTGTCGCACTTTGACCTGATCGTGCCGTGCGGTCTGGTGGGGCGGACCGTGACGAGCATGCAGCAGCGGCTGGGTGAGCGGTGCCCGGGGATGGATGAGATCAAGCAAAAGCTCGCTTCGGAATTCCGCGCCGCGGCCACCGAATTGATGTCCCGGTAAATTCTTGTCTAAAAAGGGTTTATGTCGATCGGCCGGGCGTTCGGCCCCGGGCCGGGACGCCGGCGGAATCGGCTCGAAAACGCTATAATGACCTGTCGATCTGATGGACACCTCTCCACCCCTTGAGCAGACTATGGCCGAATCCCCCACGGGCACCCCGACATCTCCCGATCTTGAACCCGACACGTACACTTCCGAATCGATCCAGGTGCTCGAAGGCCTCGCGGCGATCCGGAAGCGGCCGGGGATGTACGTCGGCGGGACCGGCCCCAATGCGCTGCATCACCTCGTCTACGAATGTGTCGACAACTCCATCGACGAGGTCATGGCCGGCCACGCGACGCTCGTCACCGTCCGGCTCGGCGTGGACGGCTCGTGCACCGTCATCGACGACGGCCGCGGCATGCCGATCGACCCGATGAAGCACGAGAACCCCACCATCGACGGCCGGCCCGCGGTCGAGGTCATTATGACCGAGGTTCACGCGGGCGGTAAGTTCGACGGCAACAGCTACAAGGTCTCCGGCGGACTGCACGGCGTCGGCATCAAGTGCGTCAACGCACTCTCGGAGTGGACCGAGGTCGAGGTCGTCAAGAACGGCAAGGTGTACCTCATCACGTTTTCGCGGGGCGAGATCGTCAAACCCCTGCACGTCATTGCCGAACGCGAGGACGCCACCGAAGACAAGCCGCGCAAGACCGGCACAAAGATCAGCTTTCTTCCCGACAGCCAGATCTTCCCCGACACGAACTTCATCTTCGAGACGCTTCAGCACCGGTTGCGCGAGCTCGCCTACCTGAACCCCGGCGTGACGATTCGCTTCATCGATGAACGCGTCGACAAGGACGGCAAGCAGCGTCAGGAAACGTTCCACTTCGAGGATGGCCTGCTCGGATACGTCCGGCATCTCAACAAGTCGAAGACGGTCGTCAGCCCCGCGGTGCGCATCGTTCGTGAGGATGAGGAAACCGGGATCACGTGCGACATCGCGATGCAGTACACCGATTCGACCAATGAATTGCTGCTCGCCTTCGGCAATAACATCATCAACCCCGACGGGGGCACCCACGTCTCCGGCTTCAAGACCGCGCTCACCCGCACGATCAACAGTTACGCGAAGCGATCCGGCATTCTCAAGGACATGACCCCCACCGGCGAAGATCTGCGCGAAGGGCTCTCTGCGATCGTATCGGTCAAGCTGCCCGAGCCGCAGTTCAACAATCAGACCAAGGAAAAGCTGCTCAACCCCGAAGCGGAAAGCTTCGTCTCCAGCGCGGTGACGGAGCATCTCGGGGCGTGGCTGGAAGAGAATCCGGGCGAAGCAAAGAAGATCTGCCTCAAGGCGGTCCTCGCCGCGCAGGCCC
>SKZB01000260.1 GCA_007127615.1 Phycisphaerales bacterium
GGGGGGCAAACCGTGGGCCGGCACTCGAATCGCCCGCATCCGCCCGAGATTCCCGGAGTAGGGTCATGCCGAAGACCAACATGCAAAAGGCCGGGCCATCCGAGGATTTATCCCTGTCAAGTTATGCCGCCGCCCGCCGACTGGCGGCCGGGTTGCTTGACGAGGAGGCTGAGAACGAACCGGACGGTCAGCATCCATCCGTTGATACCGTCGGCCACGGCGCCAGCGTGCCGGGTTATTCGATTTCGGGCGTACTGGGCGAAGGCAGCGGGGGCGTGGTGTATGAGGGCATTCGCGAAGGTTCGAATCATCCGGTGGCGATCAAGATCATGCGCGCCGATCTCGGTGATGAGGCCAGCATGCGGCGAGTCTGGCGGGAACTGCACATGCAGAGCGAGCTGCGCCTGACTTGCCTGCCGCGCGTCCTCGATTACGGCGAAGTCGAGGGTCGACTTTACATCGTGACCGAACTGATCAATGGTCGCTCGTTGGAACAATTCGTCGAGGAAAAGAATCTCAATCGAGCGGCTCGCATTCAGTTGCTGGCCGAGATTGCCCGCGCGGTTCAGCAGTTGCATGATCATGGTGTCATTCATCGCGATCTGAAACCCGAGAACATTCTGATCGATCAGTTCGGCAAGCCGATCATTATCGATCTGGGGATCGCGATGCTGCTGGTTGATGATGTGCGAGCCACACTCACCAGTGAGCGCAGCCCGGTGGGGAGTCCGGCGTTCATGGCCCCGGAGCAGGCGCGGGGCGAACGGCACTTGATCTCCGTACGAAGTGATGTGTACGCGCTGGGCGCGATCGGATATCAGTTGATCCTCCGCACGACGCCGCATGCCACCGATGCACCGCTCCACGAGGTCATCCGGCGGGTCTCCCAGGAGATGCCGCGCGATCCGCGTGCGATTGAGCCAAAGCTTCCCCGACCACTGTCCGCCGTCCTGGCCAAGGCCGTGGCGCTCCAACCGGACGATCGCTACCCCTCGGCCGGCGCCTTGGCGGACGATATCGATCGCTGGCGGCGACGTGAACCGGTTCTGGCGACGCCGCCTTCGCTCCTTCGTCGGATCGGACGATTCGTCGCCCACCACCCCATCGCCTCATCGGTCAGCGTCGGCGTTTTGATTGCGGCCGCGATCGTGGTCGGCACCGCCGCATCACTTCACCTGATGAACTCCCGCCCGCATCAGGTGATTCTCGATCCGGAAGCGCAGAGTTATCTCCGGCTGGTCTCGCTGAGCGGGCAGACATTGCACCTCTGGGACACGGGTCTCACCGAAGGCATCCTTTCCCACGTCGATATAAAAAGTCAGGCGATCCCGGACGCCCGCGGGGTGTTCATCGCCTTCGCGAAACAGGCGGATCTGCCCTGGGCCGGCGATGCGTGTTTGTTTTCCTACGGCCGGCCGGACGAACCGCTCTGGTGCGCCGGCCGTGATCATCCGCCGCTGAAGTTACCGCCGGGCCTCACCCATCTTCCGAACAATCAGCGTTTCAGGGCGGAAGTCGTTCGGCAAGCGACCCTCTTTCCGGAGCGTGACCATCCGCAACTGATTTCGGTCCATTACTACGGCGCGTATGCTCCCACGGCGATCCGCGTTCACGATATCCACGGCGAGCT
Organism: Phycisphaerales bacterium; assembly: GCA_007127615.1. GTDB lineage: Bacteria > Planctomycetota > Phycisphaerae > Phycisphaerales > SM1A02 > SKZB01. The sequence goes on from SKZB01000260.1 coordinate 1,631, forward strand.
TTTGTACGAAGCCTGGCACGGTGGTCGCATCACGGATGTGCTCTGGATGCCCGAATCGGAGCAACTGCTCATGGCGGGGTACAACAACGAAGCTACCTTCGCCGATCGCGGCTTCGACTATACCGAGCGGTTCTGGCCGATGGTGGTCCTGGCGACCCGGCCGGAGCTGGGCCGAAGAACCGGTGAGTGCCGGGAGACCGGACGCGCGTTGTCCTGGCAGGAATCCAAGCTCGAACGTCTGTGGTGCCGCATGGTCCTCCCGCCGGAAACCCAGGTCAGCATCGGAGGTCACATGAATCTGCGCCTGGTCCCGGCGGGCGCGGATCGCGAGTCTGCCCGTGTCGTGTTTCATGAACACCGGCGAAGCGGTCGTCTTCTGACCCTGACCATCGACCGGAATGGTGAGCAGCTCAATTACGAAATGAGCGACCAGTACATCACCGATTACACGCGGCCCGATCCGAAGACCGTTGAGCTCATTGATCTTCCGCCCATTCTGCGTGAGCCAAGTTACGCGCCGCTCGATCGCGATGCCGAAGACCCAACGGATGAAGAAAACATCGGCTGACCCGGATCAGCGGAAGACGTTCGATTGACCGCGACGGCCGTGCCCCTCGCCGCGGTCAAGCACCCGGACGTTGCTGCTGCGGCCGGAGCCGCGGCCGAACCGTCCGGCCACTTTCCGCCAGGCACCGTGCGCGAGCGCAAGCACGGAGAAGAGCACCACCGCCGCCAGCAGCGCGATGAAGAACAGCAGGATAATCGGCAGCGCGATGATGAACAGGAAGAGCGTCAACGCCGCCCGCGTGACCCAGCCCGGTTGCTGCGCCACCGTGCGGCAGACGGTTTGCGCCCGGCCGGTACCCTCATCGAATAGAGTGGAAATTCGCGTAACTCTCATCGGTGCATTCTAGGCGCGGCCCGCCGCGCCGGTGTCAGGATGACGCCCGTTCCGTCGTGACCGGGCCGCCCGTCATTTCTTCCAAAACCGGACGCGCTACTTTCACCGTACCAATGTCACGCGGCTCGCGGCTTCAGCATGATCGTCAACACCACGCTCACCACCGTCCACGGCACGAGAACATCCACCACGCCGAGCGTCACCCGCTCCCGGGGGTAGTGCCAGAAGAACGCATCCGGCAGATACGCCACAACGATCGCGAAGACCGCAAAAAGGACGCCGACCAGCACGCACGCCGGCGCGGGCGCACCGCCGCGCCGCATCCCCTGAATCATGACCGCGAGAATGAACGCCCCGACGCAGTTCACCACGAGAAAAAGGACGAGACTCGCCCACATCGGGGTATCCACCCCCTCCGGATGAAGGATCATCAATGTCACCGCCGGCCCTTCCCGCTTGTCGGTCGCGGCCTCCGCCGGCGCATCGACCCGGCCGGGGTACATGTACACCCCCGTCTCCGGCGCGCGGGAAAAGAATGCCTCCAGCTCCGCACGCTCGCCGGGAAACGTATGCATCGTCTGCGCGTGAAACGGCAATGCCAGGTAGGACACGGAACCCCAGACGAAAACGATGATTCCGCCGACCAGCGCGGCCAGAAGCAGACGGGACATGAGACGACCTCCACGCAGGGGGAACCGATCGGACGAGTCTGACATCGACCCGGCCGACGTCCGGACGCTACAATCGCTTCCGAATGACGCGGTGTCAACGTTCGCGCCGGTTGCGGCGAGGAACCGGCGGCCCCGGAGGATCTCCCGGGGATCCAGCGATCGATCCCGTTGCAGCACGACCCTCGCCCACGCCTCGCCCGGAGTTCGACGCATGCCCCACTCAACCCCCGCCACCGCCGACGGCCCCGGCCTCTTCCACGGCGCGTTCACCGCGCTGATCACGCCCCTCACGCAGGACGGCAGCGCGATCGATCTCGATCGGCTCGAAACGCAGATCGAATTCCAGTCTCGGGGCGGGGTGAGCGGCATCGTCCTCTGCGGAACGACCGGCGAATCGCCGACCCTGACGGCCGACGAGTTCCGCGCGGTCGTCGAGCGCGGGGTCACCGCCGGCAAGCAGTATGATCTCACCGTCATCGTCGGGACCGGTTCCAACTGCACCGCCAAGGCGATCGAAGCGCACCGGTTCGCCCACGCCGCCGGCGCCGACGCCTCGCTGCAGGTCAATCCGTACTACAACAAACCGTCGCAGGAAGGGCTCTGCCGACACTTTGAAGCGATCGCCGATTCCTGCGATCTGCCGATCATGCTCTATAACATTCCCGGGCGAACCGGCGTTGCGCTGAACGCGGCGACGATCGAACGGCTGGGCAAGCACGCGCACATCCAGGCGATCAAGGACGCCACCGGCGGGCTCGAACTCGCCGACGAAACCCGCCGGCGCACCAACCTGGCGATCCTGAGCGGCGATGATCCGCTGACCCTGCCCCTGATGTCCATCGGCGCGGTCGGCGTGGTTTCGGTGATTTCGAACATCGTCCCCGACCGCGTATCGGAACTCTGCCGCGCTGCGCTCCGGGGCGATTGGAACGAAGCCCGCCGCGTTCACGA
>SKZB01000471.1 GCA_007127615.1 Phycisphaerales bacterium
GATCGCGGCACTCGGCTCGGTCATGGTCAACCAACTCAACGGCGGGAAGGGGCTCGACGGCGGATCCACCATGACCCTGACCGATCGCGCGGGCAACTCCGTTACCGTGGAGAACCTCGATCAGTACACCTCGCTCAGTGAAATCGTGCAGGCGGTCAATGACGCCGCGGCGGCGGAGAATGTCGACATCACGCTCGGCCTGAACGCCTCGGGCACCGCACTGACCGTCAAGGATGAATCCGGCAGTTCCGCCGGCAATCTGACGATCAGCGGCGATGCCGCCGCAGCGCTCGGCATTGAGGGCGATGTCGCCGCCAACACCGTGAACGGCTCCCATCTGAACAAGCAGTTTGTCACCAGCGCGACGAAGCTGAGTGATCTGAACTACGGCAAGGGCATCAGTAACGGCACGTTCCGCATCACGGATCAGAGCGGCAAGTCGAGTAACGTCAACCTGAACAGCAACAGCACCCAGACGGTCCATGACCTGATTCAGTTGATCAATTCGCGGCCCATTGATGTGGTTGCGAGAATCAACGATACCGGCGACGGCATTCTGCTCGAGCCGGATAATGCCGACGGCACGAACCCCGGCGGGGTCTTGAAGGTTGAATCGGTCAGCGGGTCGACCGCGAGTGACCTGCGCCTCCTCGGAAGCGCTGCGGGTAACAGCGGCGACGAAGCGGTGATCAACGGCGCGTACCGCCTCGTGGTTGACCTGAACGAAACCGACTCCATGAACCAGGTCGTCGAGAAGATCAATGCCGGCGGTGTGCCGATCTCCGCGTCCGTCATCAACACCGGTTCCGGCGCCAACCCGTTCCGATTGAATCTGACCTCCAAGATCAGCGGCCTTGCGGGCGACATCGTGCTCGACACCGGCGGGGTGGATCTCGGCTTCTCCACCGTCAGCAAAGCCCAGGACGCCAAGGTTTTCTTCGGTGCGCCGGGAGAGTCGGGCGGTTTCCTGATGACCAGTTCGGACAACACGATCAAGGACGTCATCAAGGGCGTGGACCTTGAGATCAAATCCAAGAGCGATACGCCGGTCACCATCAACGTCGGCCAGAACACCAAGAAAGTCGTTGACGAGGTCAAGAAGATGGTCACCGCGTTCAACGATGTGATCGAGCGGATCGACGAATACGACTTCTTTGATGTGGATTCTGAAGAGCGCGGCCTCCTGCTGGGTAATCCCACCACGGGCCGCGTCCGGAATACGTTGCAGCGCCTGATCCAGCAGCCGGCGCAAGGTGTTGATGGTCAGTTTCGCTTTCTGAATCAGGTTGGCGTGCGCATGGGTGAAGGCGGCAAGCTGACCTTCAACGAAGAACAATTCCTCGAAGCGTACGAATCGAATCCCGCGGCGGTCGAGAAACTTTTCACGGCGTTCGAAACTCAGACCTCGACCTCGGAAGAAATCGCGCCGGGCATTACCGTCCAGGGCGGGGACACCACCAAGACCGTTCTCGGCGTGGCGGAACGACTCAACCAGTTGCTCGAAGGACTGACCGACAACTTCGAAGGCACGTTCAAACTGGCGGAAGAAAGCTTCAACAATCAGATCAAGGTTGCGGAGCAACGACTGGAAGCGATGCAGTCACGGCTGGACCGGCGACGGATTCAACTCGAGCGGCAGTTCGCCGCCATGGAGACGACACTCGCCCAGTTGCAGGGACAGGGGAACGCCCTGGCGTCACTCGGCAGCAACGTTCAGCTGGCCGGGCAGAATCTCAAGCTCGCATAACCCGGACGAGATACGGGAAATCCCGACAAATCCCCCATGTGAGGCGATGGGCCAGCCGATAGGAAACCACATGATGAACCCGTCCGGGAATTCTCCCAAGGCATACCTTCGCACGAAAATTCTCACCGCGACTCCGGCGGAACTGCGCCTCATGCTCTTTGACGGCGCGCTCCGTTTCGCCGAACAAGGTCGCGAAGGTATCCTGCAGAAGGACTACGAGAAGGCGTACAACGGCATCAGTCGCTGCCAGGACATCGTGCTGGAGTTGATCAACAGTCTCAAGCCCGAACACGCGCCGGACCTGTGTGAGAAGCTCACCGCACTGTACACCTTCATCTACACGCGTCTGGTCAGCGCGACCACTGAACGCAATGTCGAGATGCTGGATGAAGCCATGGCGTTGCTTCGTTTCGAACGCGAGACCTGGCAGATGGTGTTGAACCAACTCGCGCAAGAGAACGCTTCCGCCGGCGGGATGAAGCAGACGCCACAACCGCCCCCCACGAACGCCGCGGGCGAAGGTACCGGAAACACCTCCGGCCTGGTCGGCGGCAAGGTGAGTCTGCGCGGCTGAACGGATCGAATCTCGCGCATGAGGCGGTCGGTGTGATCGGGAAATCATCGGGTCATCGGGTCATCGGGTCGCCACGATTGACTTCGATCATCCGTCGTGGCCGACGTGCTCGGGAAGCTGGTGGCCGGCATCGCGCAGCGTCTTTTCACGCTTCGCCAACTCCAGATCGGCATCGACCATCATTGCGGCCAGTTCTTCCACGGTCGTTTTCGGCTCCCAGCCGAGGTTCTGGCGTGCTTTCGTGGGGTCACCCAGCAACTGATCGACCTCCGCCGGGCGAAAGTACTTCGGATCGATTTCAACGAAGTCCTTGTAGTCGAGTCCGAGGTGACCGAAGGCGAGTTCACAGAACTCGCGCACCGCGATCATCTTGCCGGTCGCGATGACGTAATCCTCCGGCCGATCCTGTTGCAGCATGAGCCACATGGCTTCGACGAAGTCACCGGCATACCCCCAGTCTCGCTGGGCATCGAGGTTACCAAGGTAAAGCTTCTTCTGCATACCGAGTTTGATGCGGCCGACCGCACGGGTGATCTTGCGCGTGACGAACGTCTCACCGCGACGGGGGGATTCGTGGTTGAACAGAATGCCGCAGGAGGCATGCAGGTCGTAAGACTCGCGGTAATTGACCGTGATCCAGTGCGCGAACACTTTGCCGCAACTGTACGGCGAGCGCGGGTAGAAGGGCGTTTTCTCGGTTTGCGGAACTTCCTGCACCTTGCCGAACATCTCCGAGCTGGAAGCCTGGTAATACCGCACTTCGTTGCCGGTCACTTCGCGGTAATCCCGCATGGCTTCGAGCAGGTTCATCGCACCCATCGCCACGGAATCAACCGTGTAGATGGGCATCTCGAAGCTGACTTTGACGTGGGATTGCGCGCCGAGGTTGTAGATCTCATCGGGTTTGATGTCGCGGAGCAGATTGCCCAGCACCGCCGCGTCGGTCAGATCGCCGTAGTGAAGCAGCATCCGGGCGCCCGAGTCGTGCGGATCGCGGTAGAGATGGTCGATACGATCGGTGTTGAAACTGGAAGCGCGGCGGATAATGCCGTGGACTTCGTAACCTTTCTCCAAAAGCAGTTCGGTCAGGTAACTGCCATCCTGTCCGGTGATACCGGTGATCAGTGCGCGTTTGGTGGTGGACATTGGCTCGTGCTCCGGGTCGACTGGCTCAGGGCGGCGGGCCCGCCAAGGCCCATTCTGTCATCTGACAGTGCCGGACCGCAGTGTAGAGGATGGCGGAACTCAATGCAGCCGGCGATGGTTGCGTTTCCACGTGAAAACAGCGTGGACGATCTTCGGGAATCGATACGCCTGAGTTCAACGCGTGTTCGCTTCAGCGCCGCGTTCCGGCGTCGCCACCCTCCAGTCGGAGAACAGGGCCGTGCCGCGAACTTCACAGCCCAGTTCCTTCAGCCAACCGGCCAGGACCGGATTGCAGTTCCTGAAGAAAGAGTAGCGCTTCTCAATCGGAACGAAGGAAAGACCGTTCGTTTCATTGAAGACCATCTCTTCGTGCTGCTCATGCCACATTCCCGCCAGACTTTCGGAGAGATCGTACGCTGTCTTCCGCTCGACGAGAATCGGAATGGCCTCGACGTAAAACCAGCCCGGCTGATCGTGTTCTCGCGGCGAGCCCTCGACCGCGCGCACGCCCAGTGCGCCCCGGCTGGGGACCAGCAACGCCCGGATCGCATCGATCGGGCCCTCGCGGCCGAGGGCAAACCACTGCCACTCGCCGAAGGCAAACTCGACGTATCGCGGGAGATCGGCATCCTGAAAAATCTTCGGCTCGCCCGGATGAGGCAGCACCAGCCCGCTGTGACGGC